>JAGPIY010000055.1 GCA_018054715.1 Bacteroidaceae bacterium | reverse complement strand
ATGTGGAGTAACACCGAAGAAGTTAGTAAAGGGCTCTCTATATTAAAAAGCAATAACATAAAACGGATCGCAATAGCCAAACCCGAAACGGCTCCTTATGGAGAATGCGCGATAGAGTTATTAAAAAGAAAAGGGCTATTTAATGACATACAATCAAAAATTATTTATGCTGATAATATCTCAGCTGCAGCACAATATGCATTTACGGGAAATGCTGAAGTAGGATTTATAGCCCTCTCCCTTGCTTTATCTCCGGAAATGAAAGGAAAAGGGAAATGCTACATCATTCCACAAGAATTGTATCCTCCTATTGAGCAAGCCTGCGTACTTATAAAGAAAAATTCGCGGAATATTGCCGCTGAAAGATTTATGAAAGCTCTATTAGAAAATAAATATAATGCAATTTGGAAGAAATACGGTTATTTCAAGTAAAAGAATACTACATTTTTGTAATTAAGCTACATTTTTGTTGTATCGATAAGATTTCTATGGGTATTAAAAAATAGCAGAATACCTTATTTTAGGTATTTGACCTTTCATAATAACCTATAAAATAGTTATTTACTATCAAATACACATGAATATCAAGGGAAAAGTATGTTTTTTGGCATACTTTTCCCTTATTACATTTCAGAATGGTAACACAAATACCAAAATAGAACTTTTAAGGTACAATTTAAGATTAAGACATTATGAAAACGATTAGAAAGATTGCTATTTATGGCAAAGGAGGTATTGGCAAAAGTACCACTACACAGAACACTGTAGCCGGTTTAGCCGAAATGGGTAAAAAAGTAATGGTTGTAGGCTGCGATCCTAAAGCAGATTCAACCCGCTTGTTATTACACGGATTAGCTCAGAAAACAGTACTTGACACCTTACGTGATGAAGGAGAAGATGTCGACTTGGACGATGTTATGAAAACCGGATTCAATAACACAAGTTGCGTTGAATCGGGTGGCCCTGAACCTGGCGTAGGATGTGCCGGCCGTGGTATTATCACTTCAATTAATTTACTAGAGCAGTTAGGTGCATACGATGACGACAAACAACTTGACTATGTTTTTTATGATGTACTTGGCGACGTAGTTTGCGGAGGTTTTGCAATGCCAATTCGTGATGGTAAAGCTCAAGAAGTCTACATCGTTTGCTCTGGTGAGATGATGGCTATGTACGCTGCTAATAATATCTGCAAATCAATCTCTAAGTTTGGAAAAGTAGGAACCGTTCGTTTAGGTGGAATTATCTGTAACTCACGTAAGGTAGATAATGAGGCCAACATGATTGAAGAATTCGCTAGAAAGCTCGGCACACAAATGATTCACTTTGTGCCACGCGAAAACATGGTTCAACATGCAGAGATCAATCGCAAAACAGTTATTGATCATGCTCCAGAGCATCCACAGGCAGATGAATATCGTTCACTGGCAAAGAAAATAGATGAGAACAAAATGTTTGTAATTCCAACCCCATTATCAATGCCTGAATTGGAAGAGTTATTAGTTGGTTTCGGTATCATGAATTAAAAGAAATAGGAGGATCAATTATGTATTTATTAAGAGCTATTGTACGCCCAGAGAAATCACCCATCGTTATGAACGCTTTGCTAAACGCAGGATTCCCTGCTGTCACGAAGTTATCGGTCTTTGGCCGTGGTAAACAGCGTGGTTTAAAGGTTGGAAATGTAACATACGACGAGTTGCCGAAAGATTTATTGATGATTGTAATTCCAGAAAAAGAAAAGGAGTTTGTAATTGAAACAATAATTGAGGCTGCCCGCTCCGGAGAAAAAGGTCAATTTGGTGATGGTAAAATTTTCGTTACTCCTGTAACTGAAACATATACCATATCCAGTGGTAAAAAAGAAATCCAATAAAACGAAGGCTTATGAAACTGATACTTGCAATCATCCGTATTGCTAAAATGCAGGAAACAAAGGCAGCTCTTGGAGATGTCGGACTTCCTTCTTTCACAGCAATGCCAGTACTTGGAAGAGGAAAAGGGCATGGGGATTTGGAAAAGGCTGCTAAATTTGACGAAGAACATCACGAGCTCATCTCTCCAACACCCCGATTAAAGTCAAAGCGCATGATCACTCTCATGGTAACAGATGAAAAGAAAGATCTTGCAATAGAGACTATCATTAAGATAAATCAAACCGGAGAAAGTGGAGATGGAAAAATAATCGTAATTGATTCTTCTGATTCCATACGCATTCGAACCGGAGAAAGAAACGATATCACACTTGACTGAAAGGAGAAATAGAAATGGAAAATAAAATTTTAAATTTAGCTAACGCCAAAGAGGAGCTTATTGAAATCTACCCCAAAAAGGTTGGAAAGAAAAGAAGCAAGGCTATTGTAATTGCTGATCCTGATAATATTCCGGAGATTCAGGCAAATGTGCGAACTATACCCGGCATCATTACTCAAAGAGGATGTACTTATGCAGGATGTAAAGGTGTTGTTTTAGGGCCAACTAGAGACATCATCAATATTACACACGGCCCTATAGGCTGCGGATATTATTCTTGGTTAACTCGACGCAACCAAACTCGCCCCGGAGAAAACGAGGAGAACTTTATGACTTATTGTTTCTCTACAGATATGCAAGATAAGAACATTGTATTTGGTGGTGAGCAAAAATTAAAAGATGCAATTCGTGAGGCTTATGAATTGTTCCATCCAAAAGCAATTGCGGTATTCTCTACCTGTCCGGTAGGCCTTATTGGAGACGATGTACATCGTGTAGCTCGTCAAATGAAAGAAGAAATCGGTAATGGAATCAACATCTTCGGTTTCTCTTGTGAAGGCTATAGAGGTGTCTCTCAATCAGCAGGGCACCACATCGCAAACAATCAATTATTTCGCAATTTAATTGGCAATAACGACACCGTTACACCCAAATATAAATATCGAATCAATGTACTTGGAGAGTATAATATTGGTGGAGACGCTTTTGCCATTGATACTTTATTTGAGAAATGCGGCATTGAAATCGTATCTACAATGTCAGGTAACTCTACAGTAGAACAATTTGAGACAGCGCATACTGCCGATTTAAATCTAGTAATGTGTCACCGCTCCATTAACTATGTAGCAGAGATGTTAGAAACCTCTTTCGGAATACCTTGGATGAAAGCAAACTTCATTGGCGCTGAATCGACCGCAAAATCACTTCGCAAAGTCGGTAAATATTATGGTGATCCCGAATTAACAGCAAGAATAGAAGAGGTTATTGCAGAAGAGATGATACCGGTAAATGCAGCTCTTGAGCAAGCAAAACGAAAAACAAACGGGAAAACAGCAATGTTATTTGTAGGCGGTTCACGTGCACATCATTATCAGGAACTATTTAACGAGCTTGGAATCACCACACTTTGTGCTGGATATGAGTTCGGTCATCGCGATGATTACGAAGGACGACGAGTAATTCCAAACATCCAAATTGATGCAGATAGCCGAAACATTGAAGTAATCACCGTTGAAAAAGATGCCACGCGCTATAGTCCCCGTAAAACAGAAGAAGAATTAAAAGCTTTAGAAGCTGAAGGTTTGGAATTTAACTCATACGATGGAATGATGTCAGAAATGAAGAAAGGTACCCTCGTAATTGACGATCTTAGTCATTATGAAATGGAAAAACTTATCGAGAAATATCATCCAGACATTTTCTGCGCAGGAGTAAAGGAAAAATACTGCGTACAAAAAATGGGCATTCCATTAAAGCAACTTCACAATTACGATTCGGGTGGACCTTATGCTGCCTTTGAAGGTGCTATCAATTTCTACAAAGACATTGAGCAGATTGCTTGCTGCACCATTTGGAAAGAAATGAAAGCTCCTTGGGAAAGCGAAGACTTTGTAGAAGCTGCATATGCGGCCGTTTAATAATTAATAACCCTTTAATTTTAAAACAAATGTTACTAAAACATACTACCGCTAAGGAATTTGATAGAAAGGCTCTTACTATCAATCCTGCAAAGACCTGCCAACCTATTGGTGCTATGTATGCGGCTTTTGGCATTCACGGATGCCTACCCCACAGTCATGGTTCACAAGGTTGTTGTGCGTATCACAGAAGTGCTTTAACGCGGCACTTTAAAGAACCTATAGTTGCTTCTACCAGCTCTTTCTCTGAAGGATCTTCTGTATTTGGAGGTTCTGCTAACTTGTTACAATCAATCGATACTATTTTCTCCGTCTACGATCCAGAAGTAATCGCAGTACACACTACCTGTCTTTCTGAAACCATTGGCGATGATTTAACCCAAATTGTTTCGAAAGCTGGCGAAGATGGAAAGATACCCGAAGGTAAAACTGTAATTTATTGCAATACTCCTTCATACGTAGGAAGTCACATTACCGGATATGCGAATCAAGTGGCTGCTTTGGTAAAGTTCTTCTCTACCTCTACTCCCAAAAAGAAAAATGTAATTAATCTAGTGGCCGGATGGATGGAGCCCTCTGATATGACAGAAATAAAGCGCATCGCTTCTGCCATGGAAGCACGCATTTTGATGTTTCCAGATATGACAGGAGTTCTTGACACGCCTCTCACAGGTAAATACGAAATGTATCCCAAAGGTGGATGTACTACCGAACAACTTAAAACAACCGGCGACAATAAATTTACAATTGGATTAGGAGAATACTGCACAAAATCGACGTGCATCGCATTAGACAACAAATGCAAAGTAAAATTCGAGGTAACCGATATTCCCATTGGATTAAAGGCAACCGATCGTTTTATCACCGCACTTAGTCGTCATGCAAATGTACCCGTCCCAGATAGCATTACTGAAGAGCGTGGCCGTTTAATCGACCTCATTGCAGATAATCAGAAATACTTCTATGGAAAACGTGTTGCACTTTGGGGAGATCCGGATACTCTGATTCCACTTTGTGAATTCCTTATTAGTTTGGACATGAAACCTGTTTATGTGGTTTCAGGAACTCCTGGTAAACCTTTTGAGGAACGTTTAACCACTCTCCTGAAAGACATCCCTGAAGCAAAATTCAAAAGTGGGGAACAAGCTGATATGTTCCAAATGCATCAATGGATTAAGCAAGAACCTGTTGACCTGCTAATTGGAAACACCTACGGAAAATACATTGCACGCGATGAAGATACTCCTCTTGTTCGCTTTGGTTTCCCTATTACCGATCGACCGGGACACAATTTCGCTCCCAAAACCGGCTATGTCGGTGCTACTAACTTGGCGATTCAAATACTAAATGCACTATTCGAAAAAATGGATCGTACGTGTGCAGAAGAAAAATTTGAATTCCAATACTAAACTCTATTATCCAATACATCCCATGTTTTAATTAATATATCAGGTATATCTTCTGAGTATATTGAATAGCATAGGGATGCATATTGGGAGAGTTCTATTTGCTAATAGACGCACAGCGCTTAAAAAGAAGAAAAATGAGCATCATACTAGAAGAAAGAAAAAATCAGGTAGCAAGAGCAGGTAGCAATGAAAAAATGACCTGCGGTAAAGCTAGTTTGGCAGGATCTGTAAGTCAAAGGGCTTGTGTATTCTGTGGTTCGAGAGTGGTGCTTTATCCTATAGCAGATGCACTTCATATCATTCATGGACCCATCGGCTGTGCTGCTTATACTTGGGATATTAGAGGATCGTTATCCTCAGGCCCCGAGCTTCATCGGCTCAGCTTCTGCACAGATTTACGGGAAAAAGATGTAATTTTTGGTGGAATAATCAAACTTAGCGCATCGCTCGACGAGCTCATCGATCTACATCAACCTAAAGCAGCCTTCGTGTATACTACATGCATTGTTGGAGTAATTGGCGATGACGTAGAAGGTATATGCAAAGAGATGAGCATCAAAAAGGGAATTCCGGTAATACCCGTCCAAGCACCCGGATTTCAAGGTTCTAAAAAAGATGGATACCGTATTGCATGCGAATCTCTATTCCAACTAGTCGGTACACAAAATCGTAGTATTCCACAATATTCAATAAATATCTTAGGTGATTTTAATTTAGCCGGAGAACTCTGGATACTCTTAAAGTATTATAAACGCATGGGCATTTATGTCAATGCAACAATCACAGGAGATGGCAGAGTAGACGACATCTGTAATGCGCACAATGCCTCACTCAATGTGGTACAATGTTCCGGATCAATGATACATCTTGCTAAAATGATGAAAGAGAAATACAGTACGCCATTTATGCGGGTTTCTTATTTTGGAATAGAAGATATGAGCGATGCGCTATATGAAGTAGCGAATTTCTTTAAAAGTGAAGAGTTGCTAGATCGTGCAAGAACCATTGTAAAAGAAGAACTAGCCAATTTATTACCCGCTCTAGCGCCTTATAAAAAAGCGCTTTTAGGTAAAAAAGCAGCTATTTACGTAGGTGGAGCCTTCAAAGCTATTTCATTAATCAAAGCACTACGGCTCATTGGTATTAAGACAGTTATTGTAGGTTCACAAACAGGAGATAAAGAGGATTATGAACTCATCCAACAACTTTGTGATCCAGACACTATTATTGTAGACGACTCAAATCCGGTAGAACTTTCAGCCTTTGTAAAAGAAAAGAAAGCCGATTTATTTATAGGAGGAGTAAAAGAACGACCAATAGCCTATAAAATAGGCCTTGGATTCTGCGATCATAATCACGAACGAAAAGAGGCTCTAGCAGGATATGAAGGTATGCTCAACTTTGCCAAAGAAGTATATGGAACAATTATGAGCCCTGTTTGGAAGTATGTAAAATAAAACTGCAAAATTATGGAATCAACAATCGTAAAAAAGAAAACGCGATCCTATACTTCCTCGCGCAATGCTTGTAAACTTTGCGCTCCACTAGGAGCTTCGGTAGTATTCAAAGGTATTGAAGGATGTGTACCCATAATTCACGGTTCACAAGGCTGTGCTACCTACATCAGACGGTACATGATCAGCCACTACAAAGAACCGGTGGATATTGCATCCTCTAACTTTAGCGAAACGACTACGATCTATGGTGGCAATCGGAATTTCGTAGAAGGTATCAATAACGTAATCAAACAATATAAGCCTCAGGTCATTGGAATTGCAACCACTTGTTTGTCAGAAACAATTGGCGAGGATGTGCCTTCGCTAATCAATGAGTATAGACAAACAAATGCAGATAACGAAAATCTTCCTCTATTTATTCATGCCTCTACTCCCAGTTATCAAGGTAGCCATATAGATGGATTTCATGAAGCAGTATGTGCTGCAACAGCTGCATTTGCATATAAAGAAAAGCAGAGAGACACACATATCAACCTCTTTCCCGGATTCGTTTCTCCGGCTGATTTGCGTAATCTTAAGGAGATGCTCAACGATTCAGGAATTAAGTATGTACTATTACCCGATTTTTCTGCTTCACTCGATAATCCTTTCTGGAAAGATTATCATTTAATTCCAGAAGGAGGTACTCCATTAGAACACATCCGCCTTACCGGTTGCGCACAAGCTAGTATTGAATTCGGAACAATCTTAAATAAAGGAGCATTAACAGGACGAATTCGTAACTCAAAGGCAATAACCACCGCAGGAGAGTGGTTACAAGAATTTAGAGAGGTGCCCAATAAACAAATAACAATGCCAATAGGCATTGATGCCACTGACCAATTCGTAAAAGAGATAGAAACTATCTCAGGAAAAAAGCTTGCTGTAAAATACAGCCTTCAGCGTGGGCGTCTTGTCGATTCCTATATTGATGGGCATAAATACGTATTTGGCAAGCGAGCAATCGTATTTGGCGATGAAGATATGGTATTAGGAATTGTTTCCTTTCTATGCGAAATAGGAATTGCCCCAGTACTCATAGCATCTGGAGGAGAAAGCGGATTGATGCAAAAAGAGCTCAAACAACAGATAGCAGACCTTGGAAGCGAAATCATCATAATGAATGGTACCGATTTCGAATCCATACGCGAATTGGCAGAAGAGCTAAAGCCTGATCTTATAATAGGTAGCAGCAAAGGATACTATATTGCACGAGAGCTTAGCATTCCACTTATCCGTGTAGGTTTCCCGATACACGACAGAGTAGGAGGTCCGCGTTTAGAACATCTTTTTTATTCCGGAACACAACAACTTTTCGATCGTATTGTAAATGCGCTTCTAGAATACAAACAAGAACACTCAGCTGTGGGATACAAATATATGTAGAATACAAATTATTAAAACAGAAGAAGATGACTAAAGCAATTATAGACGAACAAATCGCCAAGCACCCTTGTTTTGATGAAGAAGCAAGGCATACACATGCCCGTGTACATTTACCGGTTGCACCTAGATGCAATATACAGTGCAACTATTGCAATCGCAAATATGATTGTGTAAATGAGAGTCGACCGGGAGTCACCTCCTCTGTTCTCGAACCATTTCAGGCCGTACGTTATTTAAAAGAATTGGATAAACATATTGATCGTATCTCAGTCATTGGCATTGCCGGCCCGGGTGATCCTTTTGCCAACCCGGAAGAAGTTTTAAAAACCCTCCGAGCAGTAAAGGAAGAATTCCCCAATCGCATTTTCTGTTTATCCACTAATGGACTTAATCTAGCTCCTTATATCGATGAGATTGCCACTTTAAACGTAACTCACGTTACTTTAACTATCAATGGAGTGGATCCGAAGATTACTTCGCAACTTTATCGTTGGGTACGTTTTGACAAGAAAATCTATAGAGGAGAAGAAGGAGCTCGTTTACTCATGGAGCGTCAACTAGCTTGCATACCTCTCTTAAAAGCAAAAGGCATTATTGTAAAAATCAATTTTATTATCGTACCCGGCATTAATGACCATCACGTTGAAGCTACTGCCAAAGTAGTAAAAGAATTAGGGGCTGACTTAATCAACTGCATGCCTCTAATACCAACAGAAGGTTCTCTTTTTGAAGAAAAATCGAAGCCCGACCAAAAGATGATTTTTCGAGTACGCACACAAGCCAAGTCACATCTACCTTTAATGACACACTGCGCACGTTGCCGAGCAGATGCCGCTGGGTTGTTAGGGCAAGATTTAAAAGAGGCTTATACTATTCTACGCGAAATAAGTAATACAGTAGAAGAAGATGAGAAACGCCCCTACGTAGCTGTTGCAACCTATGAAGGACACCTTGTTAATTTGCATCTAGGCGAGGCTAAATCACTCTATATTTTCCGGCAAACGCCTAAGGGCTATCAACTAGTAGAAGAACGTTCCATGCCCAATAAAGGCGGCGGTGACCAAAGATGGATTGATGTAGCACGTATTTTGCTTGATTGCCGAGCATTACTGGTTGCCGGAGTTGGAGAAAATCCTGCTTCCATTTTAAAAGAATGTGGCATCAATGTGACTCAAATGACAGGAATGATCGATGAAGGATTAGATGGAATCTATAATAACTTACCAATCCGTAGCATAAAAAAAGCGGATGCATTCCGCTGTGGAAGTGGCTGTAAAGGAAATGCACAAGGGTGTGCTTAACTAAATAAATTCTCTAATTTATTAATATAAAAATAGGCAACATGAAAAAACCAAATTATCACATTTTAGTATGCAACTCTTTTCGATTGAATGGCGATGCACAAGGATTCTGCAATAAACAAGGAGCCCCTTCTCTTTTGCAATACATCACAGAAGAGTGCAACGACCGCGGCCTCGACGTAGCTGTATCAACAACCGGATGTTTAAATTTATGCTCGCAAGGGCCTATCCTAGTAGTACAGCCTAACAATGATTGGTATGGAGGGGTTAGTGGCGAGGATATTATTGACGAGATACTCGATGCTATTGAAGCAGGAGAGCCCTGTGAGAAATACTTAATTTCGGAATGACAAAAAAGAGGATACATATTATTGATACGACCCTCCGCGATGGTGAACAAGCCGCCGGAGTGGTCTTCTCGCTAGAAGAAAAGATGCAAATTGCTTCTCTGCTAGAAAAAGCCGGAGTGCCAGAACTCGAGATCGGGATGCCAGCTATTTCGTCAGAAGAAAAAGAAGATATAAAAGTTTTAGTACAGGAAGGTTTCTCCTTCGATTGCCTTGCTTGGTGTAGAGCCTCCTATAATGATATTAACGAAGCGGCTAGTACCGGTGCACAAGGAGTTCACATTTCATTTCCCGTTTCACCAATCCATCTGAAAGCTTTAAGGAAAGACGAGAAATGGGTGATGGCTCAATTGAAAGAAATGCTAAACTATGCTTCCGGAAGCTTTCGATATGTAACCATAGGAGCACAAGATGCTTCACGAGCAAATTATTCCTTTTTAAGTGAATTCATACATGAAGCAGAATGCTATGGGACTTCTAGAGTACGCATTGCCGACACCGTAGGAATTATGAATCCTTTAACTGTTTACAAATTGTTCCATCAATTAAAAGAAGAGCATCCCACTATGAACTTTGAATTCCATGGGCATAACGATCTAG
>JAGPIY010000216.1 GCA_018054715.1 Bacteroidaceae bacterium | reverse complement strand
ATTTTACTCTTTATTCATTGCTCAATAACCCGCTTATATTCATTCATTAACCATGCTTGCTGTTCCGCAATGGTTAAATTACTATTATCAAGAAGTAAAGCATCATCAGCTTTGCGTAAAGGCGATGCAGCACGATGCGAATCAATATAATCACGTTCTTGCACGTTTTTAAGTATTTCTTCAAAACTTACCGAATCTCCTTTTGCTACTAACTCATCATATCGACGCTTTGCACGCACTTCTGCACTCGCAGTAAGAAAAATCTTAAGTTCAGCATCAGGAAAAACGACTGTGCCAATATCTCGCCCGTCCATTACGATACCTTTTTCTTTACCCATAGCTTGTTGTTGGGCTACAAGTGCTTCACGGACAAAACTTATTGCAGCAATTGGACTTACACGTGAAGATACATCTATTTGACGAATACGATCTTCTACATCCACTCCATTTAACAATGCCCTAGGGCGCCTTGTTTCAGCATCAAGCTGAAATGAAATTTTCAGCTTGGGTAAAAACTCTTTCAGACGTACTTTGTCCGGTTGATCATCATTATAAAGATCGTTCTGCATACAAAACAGCGTAACGCAACGATACATTGCACCAGTATCGACATAAATGTAACCTATTTCTTTGGCAAGATCTTTTGCCATTGTACTCTTTCCACACGACGAATGCCCGTCGATTGCAATTACTATTTTTTTATCCATTTGTTTGTATGCTTGTTTCGCATTAAAGTGTATAAGCAAAGTTTAGCAGTAACGATCCTCCCGACACATGATATACACCGTATGAAGCATCTACTTTTATCCGCCTCACATGAAGACCGGCACCAAAACTCCAACCCGCTCCATGTGACGATTCTCCAACCTTCAAGTCGGAAGCACGACGACAGCTATAGCCTGCAGCAATATAGAGTGATTTTGAAGGATATATATCTACGCCAAAATTGAAATGTTTCATAAAACTATCGCTCCAATCTTGCAATTGCGATGCTGTAATATGATAACTGACAGGTGCATCTGATAGTTTCTTACTAATACCAGCCTGTAAATCAAGTGGCAACTTAGTATAATTCTGATCGAAAGCTTTTAACTCACCTCCTAAATTCTTCACACAGACTGAACCTGAAAAATCTTTCGCTGCATTATAATAATTCAATCCTAAATCCACGGCCAAAGCAAACGACGAATAACTATCGTACGAGCAATAAATAGCTTTTGCCGTTACACCACCACTCCAATAATCAGTAAGATTATAAGCAAACAGCCCCATGAAGTTCATATCTTTGGCAGAAAATGTACCTAAATCTGTATCCAGTTCATCACGTCGTGAGAGTGTGCCATAATTAAGATAATCCACACCTATTCCCCATGTAGCTCGATCATTAAGTACCTTTGCATAAGCCGCATGTAAAGCATTAATGCCATCCATATAGCTCATATAACCGAACGAAATTGTACGATCGGATACTGAAGATAGTAAGGCAGGATTATGCAAAGCAAGGTTTATATCGTCATCGATGAGCGAGATATTTTCTCCACCAAGTGCAGCTGCATGAGCCGATACGGGTAGTGAAAGAAAGCCATAACCTTTTTCACCACTGCTCTGCGCTGAGAGTGAAAAGGCCCATAGAGCTAGAATAAGGGTACATAGAATCTGTTTCATTATCTGTATAACGGATAAACTTGCATTTTAGGGTGCAAAACTACAAAAAAATAAAGAAAAAGTAGCGAACAGTACCAGAAAAATAGTACTTTTGCACTAAATAACCCGGCCGAAAAGGCTCTAAAAAGAAAGAAAGATGAAAACTACAGCGGAACTTACCGAGGCGTTCAATCAATATCTGGCTTCACTTGAGTACATCAAAAATCCTCGCGGACTTTATGACCCTATTGATTATACACTTCAATTGGGAGGAAAACGTATCCGTCCTATTCTAATGCTACATGCTGCACAACTTTTTACTGAAGAACTATCTTCCCTTTTTCCTGCTGCTGCAGGCATAGAAACTTATCATAATTTTACTCTCCTACACGATGACCTCATGGATAAATCGGATCGCAGACGCGGGCAACTTACCGTACATCGTAAATGGGGAGAAAATATGGCTATTCTTTCGGGTGATGCGATGTTGATACTGTCTTATCAGTTCTTTACAAAAACCGTTTCACCTGCTCTTCCACAAATGCTAGTAGCTTTCAATAAAGTAGCTTTGGAGGTATGCGAAGGGCAGCAGTACGACATGGAATTTGAACAATTAGAGCATGTTACAGAAGAAGAGTACCTCAATATGATTAAGCTAAAAACATCCGTGCTACTTGCCGCAAGTCTTGAAATAGGTGCACTCTACGCCGAAGCATCGAAAGAAGACACTGAGGCGCTTTATAATTTCGGACTTTATACCGGACTAGCTTTTCAACTTCGCGATGATTATCTCGACGTATATGGCGACCCTAAAACCTTTGGCAAAGACATTGGAGGCGACATCCTCTGCAATAAAAAAACATGGATGCTTATTAAAGCGTTAGAAAAAGCCGATGAAAAAGAAAGTTTACAGTTGCGCGGGTGGCTACATCGTCAAGATTTTTTAGCTGAAGAAAAGATTGATGCAGTTACCGAAATATATAACCTAGTAGGAATACCTCAACTGGCCGAAGCAAAAATAGAAGAATACTCTTTGCTTGCATTAGAATATTTAGAGAAAGTAAGTGTAGCATCCGATCGTAAAGAATCCTTGCGAGCATTAGCCCTAAAAATGCTAAATCGCGAAAAATGAGCTATATAATCGACACACATAGCCATCTTTTTGTAGAAGAATTCGATGCAGACCGAGCTCTTTGCGTAGCACGGGCAAAAGCAGCCGGAGTGGATCACCTATATTTACCCAATATAGATCTCTCTTCATTGCCTGCCCTGCTAAAAATGGTAGAAGAATATCCCGACTATTGTACACCCATGCTGGGGTTACATCCTACTTCTGTAGATGAAAAATATATCGAACAACTTACCCAACTTCAAGCAATACTTGATGCAAAGCCTACCCGCTTTGCGGCAATTGGTGAAATCGGAATCGATCTTTATTGGGATAAAACGCATTGTAAGGCACAGACTGAGGCCTTCGATATACAAATTAGTTGGGCCGAACACTATAACCTACCCATTGTCATCCATCAACGCAACGCATTTA
>JAGPIY010000215.1 GCA_018054715.1 Bacteroidaceae bacterium | reverse complement strand
CTTCTATACATCCAAACTCATCTGTTATAAGAGCATATTTGCAACTCGTCTGTTTGAATGATTCTAAAGCTTTATAAACACTCATGTTTTGATGTAAAAATTGTGCCTGCCTTATTATGTTCTCCAGCGAAAAATCAGAAGCTTCAATCTGCCCAAACAAATCACTGATATAAACTACGCCCAATAAATCTTCAAATTTGTTTGCAATGACAGGATAAACATCATGCATGTTCTCCATCACTTTTTGGCGTATTGTTTCTCTAGTATCGGTAACATCAAACGAGATTATATCACTACGATAAGTCATGATAGAGTTCACATCACGATCTCCAAGGTTAAAAACTCGTTCTACTATATTATGCTCAACCTCCTGCACCTCACCTGTATCTACAGCTTCTTTAACCAAAATTTTTATTTCTTCTTCCGTTATTTTTGCTTCGTTACCCTTCACTCCGAATATATGTAAAGCTACTGTTGTGCTTTTCGATAATAGCCAAACCATTGGTGTCATTATAATTGACAGAATGGACATTGGCTTGGCAACTGCTTTCGAGATGCGCTCTGCCATACTCAAACCTAATCTCTTAGGAATTAGCTCTCCAAAAACAATTGTTAGATATGTTACTAAAAAAACAATAGAGATGGTTGCTATTTCGTGCGAATATGGTTTTAGAAAATCATTGTGTGCAATAACTTTAGCAAGATCATTGGAAAAAGCCTCCCCTGAATACAGACCCGTAAGAATGCCAACTAAAGTAATACCTATTTGAACCGTAGAAAGAAATTTATTGGGCTCTTCAGCAAGATGTAAAGCGGCTTTTGCTGATTTACTTCCTTTTTTCATGTCACTCTCCAATCTCGATTTTCGAACCGAAACTAATGCTATTTCTGACATAGAAAAGACTCCATTAAGAATCACAAGTATAATGATAATTACAATTTCCATTCTTTTTGATTATTTTAAATCCACAAATTCCATTACCCCTAATGCGAGGCCAAGAAGTTAGATTCGATTCTATCATAACTTATTTGTGCAAATTTAATCTGAAAAACTGAATCTGCAAAATCTTTTTGATTAAAACTGAGATTCCACAGGCTTTCGGTATAATGCCTCTTCCGCTTTCTCGTTAATCGTTTTTATTCTTTTATTCTAGTTATAAAGAAAAAAGAGGCTGTCACAAAAGGATAGCCTCTTTCTATTACACTACTAGTTAGATTTTGATTAAACTATTTCTTTACTAACTTCTTTACGATATTACCACTCTTAGTCTGTATCTTTATTATATAGACTCCCTGCTTAAAAGTGCTTATGTTAACAAACTCGTTGTCTAATATTTGTTTAGTAAGCATCAACGTTCCGTTTAAGTCGTATATCGAAACAGAGGCGGATCCTTCACCTGTATTTATATAGAATCCATCGGTAGCCGGATTAGGATATAGCGTGAGCTCATCTGCATCAATAGTACTTATATCTGTACCCGCGATCCATCTTGCAACGATATCACTCGCAGTATAGCTTCTGTTGGGTAAATAGCTGCCGTCTGCATTCACCTCTACATAAGCCCAATCTGCAGCACTACAGTATTTATAACGATCACTTGTTAACGAAGAGAGTGTGATCGTATAATGTGTATCATCCACTTTATTCATTTGGTAAAAGTTCCAGTTGTTCATGTCGCCCGCAATATAGCACTCATTTGTACCGACAGGTACAGTAACCGAATACGTGATCATCTGATTTTCTTCTATTATATTTGCAAAAGCTTTCCATTGAACAGCAGCTTGATAGAGATCTTTAGATCCTGCAGGTACATATAGAGCGCTATTGTTCTTGTCGACAAGCCAAAATACACTATCGGATGCAGCTAGATCAATCGGCGTGCTCGCACTAACATGAATGTTATATAAATTGGAACAATTGTAAAAGGCAAAGCCTTCAATGTTAGTGACCGATGCCGGAATAGTAACCGAATTCAGATTAGTGGCTCCTTCAAATGCCGCGGTATCCACTACAACTACTCCTAAAGGAATGTCAAAATTCATCGTCTTTGCATTAGGGAATGCTACAAGATGTGTGCCTGCTTTGTTGTACAATACATCGTCAATAACCGAATAGTTAGAATTGTCGCTTGCGATACTAAAAGAATTCAAATTATTGAAGGAAAAAGCGGAATTACCTATATATGCTACCGTTTTGGGCAACGCAAAGGTATTTAATGAAGTACACTTCTGAAATGCAGCATATCCGATAGTGCTTACCGACGAAGGAATATTTATTGATGTTAAACCGCTTCCACAAAATGCATAGGTATCAATAGTTGTTACCGATGCCGGAAAGATAAATGTGGTAAGATTGTTTTTTGCAGTTTTTGTTTTTGCATCAAAGAATGCCATTTGAGGAATGGTATTAGCCGGATAAGTAATACTAGTGGTGTTGTCATAGGTACCTTCTGAACCTGAATATGCCTCTACACTAACCGCACTCAAATCGAGGTAGGAAAGTAACGGCATTTCATCGCGTAGCGATTTAAAATCACGAGCATCCATTATTCCGGAAATGGCAAGTCCGGTCGCAGAGTTCTTCTCAGCAGTTGTAAGTGCAGCCGACAACCCTCCTGCTGTGATATTTAAGCTACTTTGAGTAAACTTAGCTATTTGCCCATAGTCACTTGTGAACCAACCATGATTCGCGTCCACAAACGAAAGACTCAAAATAGAGCTAGCTGCAGGTATAGGTTGAGCTATCCAAGTGGCACCTCCATCTTTGGTAGCAAGTAAAAAATCGGTTTCAGATCCATCCGAGCTTTCCTCATTAGAGGCTATCCAACCTGTATTAGCATTGAGAAAGAATACGCATTTACTGTTAGAAGATATCGACATTCCGGTAGTAGTTACCCACGTCCAAGTGCTGCCACCATCAATTGTTTTCAAAACATTACCACATCTTCCTACAGCCCATCCATGTGTGAGGTCTGAAAAGTAAATCGTATTAAAGCTTACATCCTCTCCATTCCGGGTAGCTTGTGTAAATTGTTGCGTCCAAGTTACTCCACCATCTGTGGTATGGTAAATGGTGTTGATGTTATCCACGGAGCTACTGGAACTAACCATCCAACCGTTTGAAGCATCAACAAAATGGAAAAAGCCTAACATGCTTTGAGGTACTTGACTCCAACTTGCACCGCCATTTGTACTGCGA
>JAGPIY010000054.1 GCA_018054715.1 Bacteroidaceae bacterium | reverse complement strand
CTTGAAAGAATGAAAATAGATCCGGCAATCGCTACCGGACCTTTTATCCAGATAATGAATGACATCATTGGAATGATGATTTATATGAGCATAACTTTGCTTTTATCTTAAATAATCTTAATAGAAAAAAAGTATATGCGCGTATAACCTTATATTTGCAATTGATTTTTTTAATGTAACTAAATAATATTGAAATAATAACATGAGTGAACAAATCACTACCCCTGAAGAAATCATAGAGGAGACTAATGCGTCTCCTATTGACAACGTAACCCCCGAAGAAATCATTGGAAATGTTGCAACTGAAGCTCTTGCGGTAGAGGAGCCTTTGGCTGAAGAAGCCTCTGTAGAGGAAGAGCCTGTTAAATCGGCTTCTGCTTTTCCTCTTTGTGAAACCAAAGAGGAGGTGATTGCACGTTTAAAAATACTTGCAGAACAGTCAGAAGAAGCCGAGCGCTCCGAACTCGAAAGTTTAAAACAGATTTTCTATAAAATTCAAAAGGCCGAACAGGAAGTAGCACGTAAGGAATTTATTGAAGCAAATGGAGAAGAGGCTGAATATAAACCTGAAGTTTCTCCTCTTGAAACTGAATACAAAGCATTGATGCAGATCTTGCGTGAAAAACGCGCTGAGGCTGCTGCTCAACTAGAGGGATTGCGTGAAGAAAATCTTCAAAAAAAGCTCGCTATCATCGATCAAATCAAGAATATGGTTGAGTCGAATGATGATGTGAATAAGGCTTACGATAATTTCAAGGCGTTACAGCACCAGTGGAATGAGATCAAACAAGTTCCACAAGCTAAAGTTAACGAACTCTGGAAAAGTTATCAGCTTTATGTAGAACAGTTTTATGATTTGATAAAAATAAACAAAGAATTTCGCGATTACGACTTTAAAAAGAATCTGGAGCTAAAAACGAAACTTTGTGAAGCTGCTGAAAAATTGACGGAAGAAACTGATGTGGTCTCTGCTTTCCATCAATTGCAAAAGATGCATCAAGAATATCGTGTAATCGGGCCGGTGGCAAAAGAATTGCGCGAAGATCTTTGGTTGCGTTTTAAGGAGGCATCTACGACAATAAATCGTCGTCATCAAGAGTATTTTGAGAAGCTGAAAGCTGCCGAGCAGGAAAATCTAGATAAAAAAACAGTAATTTGTGAAATAGTGGAGGCTTTTGAGTACGACACGCTAAAGAATTTCACAGATTGGGAAACAAAAACACAAGAAGTTATTGCGCTTCAGGCAAAATGGAAAACCATTGGATTTGCTCCACAAAAGATGAATATGAAAGTCTTTGAGCGATTCCGTGCCGCTTGTGATGATTTTTTCCATCATAAAGCTGAATTCTTTAAAGAGGCAAAATCACGTATGACGGAGAATTTGGCTAAAAAGAATGCACTTTGTGAACAGGCTGAAGCGCTAAAAGAAAGTACAGATTGGAAAGAGACAACCGATATTCTGATGAAACTTCAGAAAGATTGGAAGGAAATTGGTCCTGTGCAGAAAAAATTCTCTGAGCCGGTTTGGAGACGCTTTATCGCAGCTTGCGATTATTTCTTTGAACAGAAAAATAAGGTGACTAGTGTACAGCGTGGTGCTGAACAAGAAAACTTAGCTAAGAAGCGTGAAATTATAGCGCGACTGGAAGCTTTGGATACGGATCTTGAGGGAGCAGAAGCTGTAGAGCGCATTAAAGCCATTGTAAAGGAATTCAATGAAGTAGGTCATGTGCCTTTCCGCGAAAAGGATAAGCTATATATGAAGTTCCGTGCTTTGGTAGATAAAGAATTTGAGCGTCTTCATGTAAATGCTAACAACCGTCGTTTGAATAATTTCCGAAATCAGGTTAGTAATCGATCAAACTCTCGTTTTGACAGTAAAGAATCGCCTTTGCAACGTGAACGTCGTGACTTGATGCATCAGTACGATGTGCTGAAGAATGAAATCCAGACCTATGAAAATAATTTAGGGTTCTTGAGTGCTTCTTCAAAAAGTGGCAATAGTTTAGTGACTGATATCAAACGTAAAGTAGAAAAATTAAAAGGTGATTTGAACCTTGTTGTTCAAAAAATAAAAGTAATTGATGATGCAAATAATGTTTCCTCAGAGGCTTAATAAGAAATTCTTGGGCATTCGTTTGGGGATAATTCTTTTTATTGCACTATTTCCGTTACAAGCTTCGTGGGCGCAACAGGCTGTTAGCTATTTGCAACAACGTTTGCAGGAAATTCCGCAAGTGGTGAAGGTGACTCCTATGGAGCATACCGAATTCGCTGAAAAATATGAGTTGCGCTTTACTCAACAGGTTGATGAGAAGCATCCTGAAGCAGGTAGTTTTACTCAAAGAGTGATTATAGGGCACGTTGGTTTCGATCGTCCTACACTTATTGTGACTACTGGCTATGATGCTCAAGCTGCGCTCAATCCTAATTATAGAGAGGAACTTTCTAAGCTCTTTAATATGAATATGGTATTCGTTGAATATCGCTATTTTAAAGAGAGTACTCCTTCCCCTTTGAATTGGAAATATTTAACGGTAGAGAATTCGTTGCACGATTTGCACAATATTACTACTGCCTTAAAGAAGATTTATCCTTTGAAATGGGCTTCTACCGGAATTAGTAAAGGTGGACAAACGACAATGTTCTATCGGGCTTATTATCCCAATGATGTTGATTTCTCTGTGCCTTATGTAGGCCCTCTTTGCCGTGCACGTGAGGATGGACGTCATGAATCTTTTCTAGCAAGCCGTACTGGTACTGCAGAAGGACGAAAACGTGTGTTCGATTATCAGACAGAATTATTTAAACGCAAGGCACAACTTCTGCCTGCTTTCGAAAAGTATTGTAAGGAGCAAGGGTACCATTATCGTGCTTCCTATCCAGATATTTTCGACTATTGTGTGTTAGAGTATTCTTTTGCTTTTTGGCAATTTGGCACTCCGTTAGAACAAATTCCTTCTCCGGAAAGTTCGAATGAGGTTTTGCTGGATCATTTTTTAAAGTTAAGTAGTCCAAGCTATTTTTCCGATTATCCAAACGATTATAGCTCATTCTTTGTGCAGGCTGCTCGTGAATTAGGCTATTATGGATACGATACCAAACCCTTTGAGAAATATCTTTCTATTACTTCTTCGAAGGACTATTTACGCCGATTGATGGTGCCTGATGGCTTGCAGAATATAAAATTCGACCCAACGCTCTATAAGTATACTAAGAAGTTCTTGGAGAAAAATGATCCTAAAATGATATTTATTTATGGTCAAAACGATCCTTGGATTGCACCTGCGGTTACTGCTGATAAATTCTTTAAAGGGAAAAAGAATATGCATTTGTTTATCCAACCTGGAGGCAGTCATCGTGCTAGGATTGGAACAATGCCAGCTGACTTGAGAGACTCTATTATGTCTCAAGTAAGTGCTTGGCTAGAAGAATGACGTGATTAGATTTTTATAAATAAATTCAGGATGTAGTTTTACTGCATCCTGTTTTTTTCTTTCTTCTTTTTTCTTGCTTGGATGCTCTTTAAGCCTTAAGTGAGGAAAGGAGCAAACCTGCCATAGCAAGGAGGAAAGCGAGGAATAAATATTTTCGCATAACACTTCTTGAATTTAGTTGGTTGATTTTAAGGTATTAGTTCTTTTATGTTCAAAAACGAAAGTTTGAATGTTTTATTATGTCCCTTCTTGTTTTTTTTTATAGAAAAAAGAAGAAACAACAGAAGTTATTTATATAAAAATATTTTTTGAGCTTTTCTACTTTCTGCCAAAATCAGCTGGAATCTCTCCCCATTCCTTTGTTTCCCATTTAATTAAAGGAGTGCTAAATTTGTTTTCTTGCAACCATTTTTCAGCCCGTTCAATAAGTTTGAATAATTCTTCTGTTTTTGGGCCGCGGGTAAGAAGCGTCTTGCATTTCTTCTGGCGAATCCAACTTAATGCAGTTCTGCTGTCTGTATAAATTGGCATTGAAAGTTCTTTCTGTTTGAGAAGCGCTAGCGCATGTACAACTGCTAAAAATTCGCCGATATTGTTTGTGCCTAATACTGGTCCAAAATGAAAAATCTCTTGTCCTGTTTCGAGTGAGACGCCACGATATTCCATCTTTCCGGGGTTGCCTGCACATGCAGCATCTACTGCGATGCTATGTAGGGGAATAAATGTGGGGAGATGTCGGATTTTACCCTCCAATAATACCGCTTGCAGCGGAGCTGGATTGGTTGTGCGAGGTAGTGCTAGAGAATGGGTTACATTCAACTCTTTTTGATCGGAGTCTGCGCTTTCGTATGAAGGCCCTTCTATTAGAGCCTTTTCGGCATCGCTGAGAATGTTAAACGCTTTATAGCTAGCGCCTTTATAACCTTTTACTTGAAGTAGGCAATCGCTCCATGAATGGTAGATACCAGGTTCTACTCCTACCCAAACAACGTAATATTTTGTTTTTTTAGCCATACTTAGTCCGAATTGCGAGCAAAGGTACGTAAAATAATTGAATTGTTCGAAGTTTTTTCGTATCTTTGCACCCAAATGAAGAAAAAAATGTATGAGTGTTCATGATGCAATAATAGACGGAATTGTCTTCCGTGGAGCCTCTAAGAAGGACGAAAACGGGAGAGAAAAGGTGAAGACAAAAGCCAAAAGAACCTCCTATGTAAAAGGTGCTCATGGGTCTGGCTCAGCAAAAATGAAAGCTGAATTTCATCGAAAACGAATGAATCGTCATAAATAACCTTTGGGAACAAATGAATCGCATTTTCCTTATAGGATATATGTGCTCGGGAAAAACAACCTTGGGCAAATTGTTGGCAAAAGAATTACAAGCTGACTTTATCGATATGGATTGGTACATTGAACAACGTTTTCATTGTACAGTTCGTGACATATTCGCGGAGCGTGGAGAAGATGGATTTCGTAAAATAGAACAAAATATATTGCATGAGGTCGGTGAATTTGAAAATGTATTTATTGCTACCGGCGGAGGTACACCTTGTTTCTTTGGGAACATGGAATGGATGAATGCGCATGGAGATACTGTCTTTTTGCAAACATCCGAAGATACCCTTTTTCGCCGTTTGCAAAGCGGGAAGCAGACGCGTCCGATTTTGATGAATAAAACGGATGAAGAGTTACGCTCTTTCATTGTAGAAGCTTTAAAGGCGCGTATGCCTTTTTATAGCCAAGCCAAGTATTGCTTTATAGCCGACGAACTTGAAAGTCATGAACAGATTATGGAGTCAGTAAAACGATTTCGTACAATGTTGAATCTTTGAGGTTGGTCTCTTTTTTAGCTTTAACAACAACTTTAGAATAAAATTTGAATGAGAAAATGGCGTATTGAAGATTCGGAAGAACTCTATAACATTAATGGTTGGGGTACTTCCTATTTCGGCATTAACGAGAAAGGACACGTAACTGTTACTCCTCGCAAGGATGGCGTAGCGGTTGATCTCCGTGAATTAGTTGATGAACTGGTTCTACGCGATGTGTCGGCACCATTATTGGTGCGTTTCCCGGATATTCTTGATAATCGTATCGAGAAGGTATCACGTTGCTTTGAAATTGCCGCAAAGGAATATGAATATAAAGCTCAGAACTTTATAGTGTACCCAATTAAAGTAAATCAAATGCGCCCTGTGGTTGAAGAAATTATCAGTCATGGAAAGAAATTTAATTTGGGACTTGAAGCGGGCTCAAAACCAGAGCTTCATGCTGTAATTGCAATTAATACAGATTCTGATTCTATAATAGTGTGCAATGGCTACAAAGATGAAAGCTACATAGAATTAGCTTTGCTGGCACAAAAGATGGGAAAACGAATCTTTTTGGTAGCTGAGAAACCCAATGAACTAAAGCTTATAGCCCAGGTATCGAAACGTTTGAAGGTGCGTCCGATGATTGGCATCCGTATTAAGTTGGCTTCTTCCGGTAGTGGAAAATGGGAGGAATCGGGAGGTGATGCTTCGAAATTTGGACTAACCTCAAGTGAGTTGCTCGAAGCACTCGATTTCCTTGAACATAATGATATGAAAGATTGTTTGAAGCTCATTCATTTTCATATTGGTAGCCAGATTACGAAAATTCGTCGTATAAAAACAGCTTTAAGAGAAGCTTCACAATTTTATGTACAGCTCCATTCCTTAGGTTTTGGAGTTGAATTTGTGGATATAGGAGGCGGACTTGGCGTTGATTATGATGGAATGCGGTCGGGTAGCAGTGAGAGTTCTGTGAATTATTCTATTCAGGAATATGTAAACGACTCAATCTCTACGCTTGTAGATGTGGCAGATAAAAATAATATTCCACACCCGAATATCATTACTGAAAGCGGTCGCTCACTTACGGCACATCACTCGGTGCTTCTGGTAGAAGTGCTCGAAACAGGAGGATTGCCTGAATGGGATGATACAATGGAAGTGAGTGATACGGATCATGAGTTGGTGCGTGAACTTTATGAGATATACGATGCTTTGAACCAAAAGAAAATGCTTGAATCATGGCATGATGCACAGCAAATTCGTGAAGAAGGTTTAGACCTTTTTAGTCATGGTATTGTCGATTTGAGAACGCGTGCTCAGATTGAACGTTTGTATTGGTCTATCACTCGTGAAATTCATTCAATAGCTTCCAACCTGAAGCATGCTCCCGAAGAGTTTCGCTCTTTGTCGAAGTTGCTTGCCGATAAATATTTTTGTAATTTCTCTTTGTTTCAATCATTGCCTGATTCATGGGCAATTGATCAAATATTTCCGATCATGCCGATTCAGCGCTTAGATGAACGTCCTAATCGTGTTGCTACATTGCAAGATATTACTTGTGACTCTGATGGTAAAATTGCAAACTTTATCTCTCCTCGTGGAGTAGGGCACTACTTGCCTGTTCATAGTTTGAAAGGCAAAGATAGTTACTATTTTGGCGTTTTTTTAGTTGGAGCTTATCAGGAAATACTAGGCGATATGCACAACCTTTTCGGAGACACGAATGCAGTGCATGTTACAGTGAATGAGAAGGGATATTCAATAGATCAGGTGATAGATGGTGAAACAGTTGCTGATGTATTGGAATACGTACAGTATAACCCTAAGAAGTTAGTTCGCACACTTGAAACGTGGGTTACTAAAGCGGTGAAAAGTGGTAAGATCTCTATCGACGAAGGAAAGGAGTTCCTAAATAATTATCGCTCCGGACTCTATGGCTATACCTATTTAGAGTAGAAATAAGTTGTTTATTTTTTAGAATATGAGTTTAAAAGAAAAACTAACCGTTGTAAAAGTCGGTGGAAAAATAGTGGAAGAAGAAGCGACATTACGTGACTTACTTCACGACTTTGCTTTGATACCGGGTAAGAAAGTATTAGTGCATGGAGGAGGTCGTTCCGCTACACGGATTGCAGCGCAACTAGGTGTTGAAACCAAAATGGTAAACGGCCGACGCATCACCGATCAAAATATGCTAGATGTAGTTACTATGGTGTATGGTGGATTGGTGAACAAAAACATTGTAGCTGGTTTGCAAGCACAAGGTGTAAATGCAATGGGACTAACAGGTGCTGATATGAATGTGATTCGCTCTGTAAAGCGTCCGGTAAAAGAGATTGATTATGGCTTTGTAGGCGATGTAGAAGAAGTAAATGCTTCCTTATTGAGTGAGCTTATTGAAAAAGATGTAGTTCCTGTTATGGCTCCTCTTACGCATGATGGAAAAGGACATATCTTAAATACGAATGCAGATACCATTGCAGGTGAAACAGCAAAGGCTTTAGCACAGAAGTTTGAAGTGACACTTGTGTTTTGTTTTGAAAAGAATGGAGTATTACGCGATGAGAATGATGATGATAGTGTAATTGCACATCTTGATCGTCAACTCTTCTCAGAGTTTGTAACTACCGGTGTAATCCAAGGTGGCATGATTCCTAAACTCGAGAATTCCTTTGCTGCACTCGATTCTGGAGTATCGAAAGTGATTATCACGAAAGCATCTTCTTTGTCTAAGGAAGGTGCTGGAACTGTTATAGAGAGTTAAATAAGTGGTTTTCTTTAAGAAAGCTGTAACTTTTTTCTGATTCGTCCGTCATGTCTATAGAGATGCAAGAAAAAGCGTTCCGAAACGTAATCCTACCGCTGAAGGATAAGCTCTTCAGAGTAGCTCTTCGAATAACCCTTGATAGGGCTGAGGCGGAGGATGTAGTGCAGGACACAATGATTCGTCTCTGGAATATGCGCGACGAGTGGTCGGAAATCGAATCGATAGAAGCCCTCTGCACTACCATCTGTAAGAACCTTGCGATAGATCGCAGTCAGAAGAAGGAAGCGCAAAATGTTGAACTAACGCCAGAGCGGGTTGAAAATTTCGAAACATCTAGTCCTCATGAACGGATGGTCACGCACGAGAATTTTGAAATTGTGCAACAATTAATTCGTGAATTGCCGGAGAAACAAAGACTAGTTCTTCAGCTTCGGGACATTGAGGGTGAAAGTTATAAAGAGATAGCTAACGAGCTAGGTCAGACAGAGGAACAAGTAAAAACGAATCTCTTTCGAGCTAGACAAAGAATTAAACAACGGTTTGCTGATATAGAAAACTATGGATTATAAATACATTGAACAGCTTTTGGAGCGCTATTGGCTCTGTGAAACTTCCCTTGAGGAAGAACAGATCCTGCGTGCTTTCTTCGCACAATCGGAGATCCCTGCTCATTTGATGCAGTATCAATCCTTGTTCTCTTATCAAATGGAGCAGCCTAAGAATGAATTTTTAGGTGAAGATTTCGATCAGAAAATCCTTGAAGCAATTCACGTACCCGTTGTAAAGGCACAACCTTTAACTCTTTTATCTCGTTTTTCAGGTTTGATGCGTGCAGCAGCAGCTGTAGCGGTTATATGTCTTCTAAGTGGAGCAGCACAGCAGTTGTTCTCTCCTTCAGAAAGTGTAGCTAGTTATAAAAGTGCGGTAGGTACTTCAGATCCTCAAGTTGCGAGCCAGTCGACTACCTCGAATAAACAGATTTCACGTGTTGCTATTGCTGATAGTATAGTGCGTGCATCTGCTACAGAATGAACATTTTCAATTGCTTAAAACTATAAGACAGTTAGTTTGCTTAAAACAAAAATGATTGAAGCTGTGAAGTTTTCAATTCTCTCTCTAAAACAACAAAGTAACTAACACATAAGAAGGGTGCTACGAAAGTAGTAACCCTTTTTATTTTTACTTAAACTCTGCGATTGGCTTGATTGATTAAACTGATTAGATTGGTTCGAATCATTCGAATAGATTCCTCAAACAAACGAGTTATTGAAAGAATTATCAAGCAAAGAGCTGCCAAAGAAAGAGCTGCCAAAGAAAGAGTGACCAAGGAAAGAGTGACCAAGGAAAGAGTGAGTTAGCAAAGATTAGCGAAGAGTTGCCGGCAAAGAACTGTCAAACTATATTCAAAAAGGAGCAGTAGGCGGATTGGCTTTTGCTTAAAAGGAGAATTGATGAAAGACACGGCCAATTAATAATTCCTCAGGAACTAGTCCAAATCGGAAAGAATCTTCACATTGTGAAAGGCTTTTAAATTTCGGAGTCGTCATCCAATAATAATTATGAATAGGTGTGTAATGTGTGATGGGAGTTCCATCAACGTATAGTTGTCCTTCTGAGCTGATGAGACTATATTTTCCTTCGTGCAAAGTAATCATCTCATGTAATATTTGTATATTTTCCGGCGTGATTTTTATCTTAGCTCCTTTTCGTGGTATTTGAAAAGGTTTGTTGTTTAAATTGATAAAGCTGCCTGCAGGGATGCAGTAACATATAAACAGCTTACGATATTCAAGTGGACTCTTCTCGAGTGGACTTTCAAAGGCAACGAGATCTCCCTTCTCTACGGGTTGAGGAAGCCAGCGATGATAGCCCAGCATTGAGGGCAAAGGAGTGCGCAATCCGTAGCTCCAACGATTTACTAATAAGAATTCTCCAGTAGGAAGTATACACGAGGTGAGGACGAAAAAACGAAGCAAGAGTACTACCATTACTGCAAAAAGTAAAGGTAGTACCCAACTTAACAAGTTGCGAGTCCTCATGATATTCTTAATTTATTAATTAAAGTCACTTACCCATTTAAAGATTCTACTCCAGCGAATACCTCCATTGAAGAGTGAACGATCCTTATCGAGTGACAGCCATACCAAAATAGGCTTTCCCACAACGTGATCTTCAGGAACAAATCCCCAATAACGTGAATCGAGTGAGTTATGACGATTGTCGCCCATCATCCAGTAATAGTCCATCTTGAAGGTATAGGTGTTTGTCTTCTTGTTGTCAATGAAGATTTCGCCCTGATCTGTAGTGCGTAGTGTATGCCCTTCGTATGCAGTAATGCACCGTTCATAAATAGCTAAGTTTGTCAATGACAGCTTTATAGTAGCACCTTTCTTGGGAATCCATATCGGACCGTAATTGTCGCGTGTCCAGTGCGTATTTAGGTTTTGTGGGTAGACTCCATTGCCACCCTGTGCATCGGTGAAGCG
>JAGPIY010000053.1 GCA_018054715.1 Bacteroidaceae bacterium | reverse complement strand
GAGGGGATGATAATCTACAAATAAAGCTTTTTTTATATCCCCAAGGAAGAAAGGTTCACAACTTTTCATGCGCAACAAAGAGATTACTGCCAGTTGGCAAATTTGTTTTTACCAGCTGTTAAAAATGAATTCGCCAACTGGTAAAAATGAATTCAGCAGCTGGCATTCGCAGCTTTAATAACAGGCTTATTATACTTGGAAGACAATTGCGAAAGCACTTAGAAATTCACAAAACACCCTGAAAAGTTTGAAAAGCCAAACCTTTCAGGGTTATCTATTTATATTACAGCGACTTAATGAAGGACTGAAAGGTGAAGGGTTATTCCTCGTTTTAGCTTATAAATTAAAAAATGTTCGACTAAAAAACAAGAAACCTCTATTTTAACCTTTCTAAATCGAATTCAAATTTGTCTGTCAATGGCACTCCTAATTCAAAATCATATAAGGTAAGTCGGCGTATCTTATAATAATATGCCCAATAATTTTGCAAAGCAGAAATATATTTTTCTTGCGCCTCTTGTTGACGATTTACAGCGAGAGTCAAACTACTGATATCAGTTTTACTAATAATAAAACGCTCACGCGTTTCATTATAGGCTAAAATGGCCAAATCAAGCGCTTCCTCTGCACCAGCGACAATATGCTGCTGAATATTAAAATCATTTACAGTCATCAGCACTTCTTCTTCCACACTAAGTTCCTCTTGACGAGCAGCTGTTTTCACCACATTCAAATTATTTTTTGCCTTATTATATTCCCCTTTTCGTATTCCCCAATCGACAAGCGGAAAAACCAAACCCAAAGAGACCATGTCTTGTTGCATAGGTTGCACATAAGAGCCTTTCAGACTTTCAGAGACTTGGTTGAATCCAATACTAGCATTCACATTAGCCTCAAAATGCCGCTGACGACGAGTTTTATCAAGACTCTGCTGCGCTTCAAGTACATTCTGACGTTGTTCTACAAAATTCGGATTATTCTCACGTGCTCGCTGCAGAGCTTCAGAGGTAGTGATAATCAATTGCCCCGGCTTTCCAGGCAACTGCAAGCCTATTTCGGTATCTTTCGGAAGATTCAGGAATGAAGCAAGCGAAAACATAGCACGTTTCAGACCACTCGCTGTGCTCAACAAATTATTCTGCGCATTCACCATCTCCAGTTTCAAAGTCAACAAATCCGCTTTCGAAATCGCAGCCAATTGATGACGTTGCTCACCCATACGATAAAGAGTATCACAAGAATTAAGATTTTCCTCCGCCAATTGATGCTCTGCTTGAGCCATAGCAAGAGCAAAGAAATAAGAAGTAGCAGTCTCAGAGACACTCTCCATATTATAAACTAATTCCTTTTTAGCCTTTTCATATTTTAAAGGTTCAATTTTCTTCTCCCACCGAAAGGCATTATATCCCACCAAACTCTGTGAATAGCCTATACGAATCGGGACACTGGAGAATTGAGTATATGTAGTCGCTCCAAAGTTGCGCAAATAGCTTAGTTCGGAATCAATAGAAAATGTACCTCCTGTTAAATCAAAATTCTGCTTAATAGCTAAATTACCATAAGAATAGAAAGATTGCTGCATACGGTATACATCCCGATCTAAGTCAGAAACATAACGCTGCACAATATCGCGATTGTAAGTAACAGGAGTCAAATTGAGAGTCAGACTAGGTAAACGTCCTGCTCGAAAGCTTCTATATTGCCAATAGTCACTCAAAAAAAGATTCTTTACACGAAAAGCCTCCAAGGAACTGTCATTGGCAATGCGAACCGTTTCTTTCAAATCAAGAGTAATAGGCTTCTGCGCCTCTACCTTAGCAAGAAAACCAACTTGCATAAGAAATAAATAAACGAAAAAATATCTAGATGTCATCACTTCTTCAGATTTTTAATATGCATGTATTCATTTAATGAATTATTACTATGTTACCCTTTCAATAATTTTCGCATAGGCTGGAGAAAGCGTTCAATCAAACGTTTTTCTTGAATAACAATCTCCAAATTACCCAGCATTTGCTGAGAAAGAGGTAGCTGACGATGATAGTTTGTTCGTAATCCATTAGGAAAAGCAATCTCCACAAAATAAAGCCCTTCTGTAGTAGGTACATTCGAAATGCTCTTCACCTTTCCAACCAAGTAGCCAAATTCCTGATCCGGAAAATTATTAATTCGTACATTTACTCGTTGCCCTGCTTTCACTTTTCCTGCTCCTGCAGCAGGAAGCATTGCCTTTCCCATTGGTGCATCCGGTTCCGCAGGTAACACAATAAAAACCAAATCCCCAGTAGTCACATTTTGATTGCGACTCCAGATCCCCATCAAATTCACAGTGCCTCGTATAGAACTTCGCAACACATAACTTTGTTCCCAATTTTTAAGTCCCACTAAAAGCTGATCGGCAGCCGTATGCAAAGCTAAAGTATATTTATTATGAGTTTCCGCATATTGATTTTCCAAATCAAGTAAGGTCTCGCCACTCTGCATCTGTTGCATCTCTATCTGCTTTTCAGAGGTATGATTGCTTAACATACTTTGTTTGCTTTGCAAATAAGTTTGAAGTGCTCGATCATAATCCTCACCAGTAGAAATCTGCTTATCACGTAAAATCGAATCTCTATAGAAAATAGAACTCGCGATCTCCATTTGTCTCTTACCAAGTTCTCTTTCCTCTTTCATTCGAGCAAAAATTTCTTCCTGCTTTGCCTTTTGATGGAGCTTCATCTGTATCTTCTTTGGATAGTAATTAAACTTCCGATAATCCAAAGACTCTCTTAGGCATTTCATAAAAGAAGCATACGTGCCTTGCATTTCCCCCAGTTTCAACGTCGTGTTGTCCATCCATTGATTCAAATCCTTCAACTCCAAACGGCCATTTACCCAATCCTGCATTTTAGCAGAAAGAATTTTCACATCTTCGTAATCAGCTGTGTTCTGTATCACAGCCAACACTTCACCAGACTGCACCGATTGCCCATTATGCACATATATCTGATCTAGCTTCCCTGTAGAACGAGCAATTACATTAATCGGAGGAGTTGTAGTTGTAATAGTTACCTCCGCAGTTAGCGTATCCGGATATTTAAAAAAATAACAACCAATAAATAATCCTATCACAATAATAGCTAATACAGTAATTCCCCACCGCAAAATCCAAGGTGGTACTTGCCCCATCACTTCTTGTACCTCCTCACTACGAAGCTCTATCTGCTTGTATTCTTCCTTTTCCATGGATATCTCCTCCTCAATTACCTAGTTCCAGTTGGTTTTTTACTAACTCATAGTAAGCACCTCTTTTTGCTGTAAGGTCTGAATGCGTACCCTCTTCAACAACATGCCCTTTGTCTAATACCACAATCTTATCTGCATCCTTTACCGTACTCAAACGATGTGCTACTACAACCACTGTTTTTCCTTTATAAAATTCATGTAAATGCTCCATTATAATTTTCTCGTTATTGGCGTCTAAGGAATTAGTTGCTTCATCAAAGAAGATAAATTCCGGATTTTTATATACTGCCCTTGCTATTAAAATACGTTGACGTTGGCCTTGACTAATTCCGCTTCCTTCCATGCCTATTTTAGTGCTATAACCCAACGGCAAAGAGTCAATAAATTCACGAATATTCGCTACATTTACAGCATGAGCCAATCGGTCAAGTTCCACTTCATCTGTACTTATAGCTATATTTCGGGCTATGGTATCCGAAAAAATATATCCTTCCTGCATAACGGAGCCTGTCTTACTACGCCATAAATGAGGATTAATCAAATCAATAGGAGTTTCGCCTACTTTAATACTTCCTTTGTTCAACTCATAAAAACCCTGAATCAACTTAATTAAAGTTGTTTTTCCGCTGCCACTTGCCCCTACAATAGCTGTTACTTTATGTTCAGGAATCGTGAGACTCAAGTTTTCCAATGCATAATCTCGATCTGCACCACTATAACTAAAAGACAAATTTTCAACTACAATATCCTTCTTATCGGGCAAAACAGACAGCTTCGAAGTGATATTTTGCTCTTCATCCTTCTTCCCATGAATTTCATTCAACCGTTCTAGGCTGATCTTAGCATCTTGGAAAGCCTGAGCGAAACCTATAAAATCGGAAATTGGAGCAGAAACCTGGCCTATAATATAGGTCAACGACATCATCATACCCAATGTCATTCCTCCATCCACAACCGATTTTGCTGCTAAATAGGAAATAATAATACTAGTTGTTTGTGTAAAAAAAACAGAACCAACTTGTTGTATTTGGCCCAATGATAGGCCTTTTATACTAATCTTAAATAATTTTACCTGAATACGCTCCCACTCCCAACGTTTTTGTTTTTCGCAATTATTGAGTTTTATTTCTTGCATACCTTGGATGAGCTGAATAATTTTACTCTGTTCCCCTGCAGATTGGTTAAAACGCTTGTAATCAAGTTCTCTACGATATTTCATAAATGAAAGAATCCAAATTACATAGAGCGTATTTCCAAATAAGAAAATATCCAATATAACCCAATTATAATAACCTAAAATTCCTGCAAAAATAAAGAAGTTCACCAATGAAAACAATATATTGATAGAACTGCCCATTAAAAAAGATTTAATACGCGCATGATCTCCAATACGTTGCATTATGTCACCTGTCATTTTTGTATCAAAAAAATGAAGAGGCAACTTCATTAATTTCATCAAAAAATCAGAAATCAGAGATATATCAACACGCGCATTAATATGTAACAGAATCCAACTGCGAATAAATCCGACTGACAATTGAGCAATAAATATCACTAATTGAGCAATTAAAATAAGAGTAATAAAGCTGAGGTTGCTGTCTCGAATACCCACATCAACTAAAGACTGAGTTAGAAAAGGAAAAATAAGTTGTAACCCACTACCTACTACCATGCCTAGCATAAGCTGGAAGAACTGCTTACGATAGGGGAAGAAATAACGTGCAAAATAGGCGAAGCTATGTTCCGTTGAATCTTTTTCGTCTTCAAAATCATTAAAGTCTGGGCCTGGCTGCAAGAGTAGAACTGTACCCTTATCTTCTTGGCTCTTTTTTGTACTAATCCAGCATTTCAAAAATTCCGTTTTATTATATTTCAACAATCTAGATGCAGGATCAGCAATATAGATTTCTGCCTCCCCTCTTTTTTTATTTTTTATCTTATAACAAACCACAAAATGATTCTGATTCCAATGCAAAATACATGGAAAGGGAACCTCATCTAATAATTGTTCAAACGTAATTTGGATTCCTGATGTACGGAAACCTATATACTCTGCAGCATCGCTAATACCCAGCATTGAAACACCTTCGCGAGTGATAAAACACCGTTCTCGAAGCGTTTGCAATGAATAACTCTTCCCATAAAATTTAGCAATCATCCGCAAAGATGTTGGGCCACAATCCATTGCATCCAATTGCAAATAGTGAATAAAATTCATTCTTTTTTTTATAAAAATAAAAGATTTAAAACTAAATCTCTATAACAATATTTCATATATAATCATGTATTGGAATTATATTTCTAAACGAGTTATTAGCTCCAAATCTTCAATTGAATATTCACGTGGTAGCAAGTAACCATTTACCAATATAGTAGGAGTAACAAATAACTTATTACACTCCATCCATTTCACATGATTTTTAAATTCTTCTTTGACCTTTTTATCATTTATAGAAATAGGATATTTTTTATAAAACTGCTCTCGATTATATCTTCCTTTCTCATACCATTCATTAAAAATGAATCCTGCATTTTCTCTATTATTTAAATACGTCGAGACTAGAAAAAGACTACTTACATTTAAGTCCTCGTTAAATGACGAAAAAATATATTGTATGCATATATTTTCTTTTGCTTTTTCTAATAGACTCCTTACACGTTTGTGCATTCTTCCGCAAGGTTCACAATGAGGATTAGTAAAAATAGTAATTCGTATATTAGCATTCGCATTTCCTAATAAGATTCTCGAGTCATTATTATCGACTTCATAATAAGTGCTCATTTTCAATTGAGCCCCAAAAACTTCATCTTTCCCTTTAAAATGATTCAGTTGCTGCGTAATAACTGTCAGTTTTCTTGCATTCTTGACAATCGGAAATAATAATGCCGTGCTAATAAATGGAATGCAATACAATAATGCTGTATTAGCCAAATCAGAATAAGAGAAAATTAAGTGATTAGAGAAACAACCTGAAACAAAATTCACTATAAAAATAGACCATAATGAAATTATACTCAATAGACAAAGTGGGCACCAAGATTTGGCTCTTTTTGCCTGATACCAAACACTCCAAAAAGTATAAGGAAGAGCAATAAAGTTTATTACAGCTAAATAAAAATAGAGAGCAGGAAAAAATATCGTAATAATAGTATTAGCTAAAAAATAGCTAAAACCAATTTCACTCCAATTAAAGACACCAGCAATCTGAGATGCTTTGCTTTCCAATACTGAATTACAATCAGCCTTCTTAAATAAAGAACAAATTTTATCACCATATCGATCAGAGATCTTTAATTCTTTTTTTAAGAGAAGAAAAGTAATATACAATCCTACTGCATTGCAAAGCAGTAGTTTCCAAAAAGTGAGTGATTTGAACAATTGATTCTGCAAACTACCTAAAAACGCTGAAACGATCAAGCAAATAATAAGCAAAACAATCAAACTCTGTTTAAGTAATCCCTCTTTAAGATGCTGCTTATAATCTGGTTCAAGAGAGTTCTCTGTTACTTCTGGAAGTAATATTACACCTGTCCACAATTTATTAAATTCAATTATAGAAGTAGTTATATTTTGATCGCTCCAACAAAAAGTTATTGCATTTTCGTCTATTCCTTTTACTAGTACAAAATCAGATCCATGCTGAGCTAGAAATGGTACATCATATTCAATAATTTGGTTTTTGTCTTCAATCCGCAAACCGATATTCTCTATTTTATATTCCAAGAGCATTTTTGAAATTCCATACAATGAATCACGATAAGGATGCTCATTATATAATTTATTCGTAAAAGAAGTAGTATGCTTTACAGACAACGAATTTAAAAGATTTATCAAAATATTCATGGCAATAGTTTTTTTATTGTTTCTTTTGGGGTTGAATGTTCAACCGATAGATAGCATGTAGCATTACGTAACTGGGGATGACATTATAATAACTTTCTGTACGTCCTTGTGCATTGAGCGTACGACGTACATTAGAGAGGTTGCCGAGGATATCGAAACCATCGAGCATTATAGAAATGTTGCCATCTATTCGTTTGGAAAGGCGAGCATTCCAGACCAGTTCGTTGGTGTTCATGGAGTTGTCTTCATAACCTCGGCGACTGTATTCGGTAAGGTCAGTACTGAATTGCATTTTCCAAGGTAGCTCTATTTGCCCGGTTAAACCGTAATTGAAATCTCCGACATTAATGGTGGTAAAGTCTTCGCGAGTACTCGTGGCGTGTGTCCATACTCCTTTTATCTTTGCCCCTATTTTCGCTTTGCTGTTGATTTGATAGTCCGTTTTCAAACTTTCGGTAACGTAAAGTGAGTGTACTGTGCTGCGACTGCTACTGCTGGAACCTGATACACTTGCAAGGTCTACACTGTTATAGTAACTCACTTGACTGTAAGTGGAGAACGTTAGATGTTTGGCTTTGTCTATTGCGGTGGAGAAATTCACTTCCATGGAGCTGTTCCAATTGCCGTTTATATTGTCGGGTGTGATGGTGCGCACACCAGTGGATTTGTTATATATATATCCCATTACTAAATCGTTTTGTGTAATAGAATAATCTAAGTTTACACTTATAAGTTGTTCTTCTTTTTGTTGATCCCTATACGAGAATGAGAGGTAATGTGTATGTGTGCTTTTTAGATTTTGATTGCCTAGTGTTACATAAAGCGGATTACTGTCGTCGCGGATATTTAATAGATGAGTCATAGATGGAGCGGATGAATTGCAATGATAGTTTAAGGAAATGAATTCTTGCCCAGCGAAATTATTAAGTTCTATCGATAAACTTGGATCAAAGAATGACCTGTGGCGCGAAAAAATTGTATCTAGAGCAACTCGTTCATAGGAAAGGTTATTCTTTTCAAAACGTAATGGAAATTTGAGGGATATATGAGTTTCAAAATCTCCTAAACTCTTTTCCTTGGTGTAACTCAGCTCCACGCCTGTTTCATGTACAAAATCGTGTTGGTTGGAATAGTAACTATTAGCTCTGTCAAGAGCCTTTTGCAATGAATCTGTAGTGGAAGGAAGTGCTCCTAGTTCTTGCTCGGTGTTGTTCTCATCCCATCCGTTTATCCGATCGAGGCGGTAGAGAGATCGCTCACTGGAGTGGTATGCCTGACTATATTGATAGTGGGGGATAATAGTTATCTTTTGAGATAGTTTATATGAATATTTGGCATCTATATTATACTCGTAGCTACGTTCCGGAGCATGATTATATTGATTGCGATAATCGATTGAAGAGGAGGCATCTGCCGGATAGTCTAACCGATAATGTTCGAAACTTTCATTTTTAGCATTGGAGTAGGAAATAGAACTTTTTAATATGGCATAATCATCAGAATGTTTGAAGCGAAAATAAGAAGAGATCTCTAACTTGGTATTTAAACGAGACCCTTCTTCTAGACTATTTTGTGCATTACGATTAAGGGCAATACGACGCAAAATGCTTCCTGCATTTAGTGCACTGAGGCTGTCCAACAAGCCATCATGAATGTACTTTGACGGATTCTCAAAGAAAGTACCGGACAGGCTCGAGAAACGGTTATTGTACTTTTGATAATCTAGATGAGGGGAAAGAGAAAGATACATTTTGCCCATCTTTAAACCTATAGAATGATCTGTAGAAAACGTTGTATTGCAGCTGTTTGAAATTTCTTGTGAGTGGTTGTAAGTATCACCTCCTGCTAAGAAATTAACAGAAGTGTTGGTCGTTTTATTGTCAGTATCGGAATGTGTGATTTTAGCATTGCCCTTTACAGAGTAACGTTCGTCTTTGGCTTCCGTATTGTAGTCTATTCCGGCCGTTTTGGTAGCTAGCAAACCATCGGTTATATCTGAAGGCTTCCAATCTCCGTTTTTTCCCGGGGTACGATTTTCATTTAGATTATTCATATTCCCGAAAAAAGAAATACGGGAATGGGGAGTAAAACGCAGTGCAAAGAGTCTTCCTAAATAACGATCTTTCGAACCAATTCCATTTTCCACATTGCCTATCCAGCCGGTAGAATATTCACGCTTCAAGCGTACATCCATGACCAACTCTTTGTTATCTACGTTACGACCCATAAATTTACTAAGATCGCTTTCCTTTTCGTACACCTTTACATTCTTTACCATATAAGAAGGCAAATTGTCAAGCATGATTTTATTATCTCCTTTGAAAAAATCTTTCCCATTGAGCAGTAGACTGCTGACAAATTTTCCGTTTACGAAAATGCGACCGTCGTCTTTCAGCTGCACGCCGGGTAATTGACTGATCAGCGCATCTAACATGGATCCTTCGGAAAGTTGGAAAGCATCTGCATTATAAACAACTGTATCGCCATTCATATAGAATTTCACTTTGGTAGCTACGACTGTTACCTCATTCAATTGCTGTTCTTTTTCTTTCGCTTTTTTCTTCAAAGGGAAATTTCCGAGATTTATTCGCCATTCCCTTTTATTAAACTTTATATCGATTTGGGTTTCGTTGGTTTCGTATCCTTCGTGCGAACAACGAAGAATATAGCTTCCCTCTTTAGCCAAATTCAGTTCAAAATAAGCCATAGGGGTAGTGCCAAAACTAGCTTTTGCTATGGCAGAGCTAACCACAGTGCTATCGAATTGCATCAATTCTACTTTAGAATTTAATAATTGTTCGTTCGTTAAAGAGTTAACTACAAATCCCCAAAGTGTTCTTTTCTCTTCTTCCTGTGCTTTGCTTGTTTGCACAAAACATAAGAAGAAGAGAAAAATTGACAAATAAATGATTTTTTGTGTGTGTTTTAAATAAAATAAGAGATGCATACAATATTTTGCTAATAGGAAGAATTCTTAAAATATGACTTTTTAAGGATAGGTAATAACAATGCCTAAAGAAGTGGAATCCTATCTAGATAATAAGTTTTGAATCAAGGCATTCGGGCATACACTTTTTATAATTATAAAAAGATATTTAGTGATTATCTTAAAAAAGATTGCCTCACAAAGCTTTTTTAAGCTTTTTCAAATATAAATAAGGCAGCAAGAAACACTTATGCTCTCGCTGCCATTAGATTTAATTAATTATTGGATGATGCATGTCAGAGTTGACAATGTTGTGCAGCGCCCATATTTCACTACGCCTGTAGCACTTTTCGCCCAACACTTATCTCCAGAATTTTTATTACTACAACTACCACTATCATCGTCGGCACTAGAGCCTGAAGAAGAATAAGAAGAATAATAATATCCTCCCATAATGTTTTTCATTTCGGCATCGCTCAGTATGTTATGAGAGTGATGCAATTTAATTTTGTTAAGTTTCATGTTTTTAATTTTTAGTTAAACACGTTTTTATTTAAAGCTTTG
>JAGPIY010000214.1 GCA_018054715.1 Bacteroidaceae bacterium | reverse complement strand
TGCTTCCGGTACGATAACTAAAGTTCCCCGTGAGTTGGTGCAAAATATAGAACGTTATGTATTGGCTAAAGAGAATCAGAGCCATTTATATGCTCAAAACTTTCAAAGTGATGCCACGCTTTTTGCGAATCTAACTCCCCTGCAAGTGGCTCTAACTCCGTCCAGTCTTTCGTCGCAGACGAAGATCAGTCCGCTACTCATGGGTATCTTCTTCGAAGACATCTCGCGTGCTGCGGATGGAGGTCTTTATGCCGAGCTCATTCAAAATCGTGATTTCGAATATTCCTCGAAAGATAGACGCGAATGGAATGCACAAACCGCTTGGGCTTTGAAAGGCACGGGTGCCACTTTTACTGTTTCAGAAGCATCCCCTCTTCATGTCAATACGCCTCATTATGCAGTGCTCACCGTAGAAACGCCGGGTGCTTCCCTTACCAATGTCGGTTTTGAAGGCATTGCCCTGAAGAAAGGGGAGAAGTACAACTTTTCACTCTTCACTCAGCAACTTTCCGGTAAAGGCGGCAAACTGAAAGTCCGTTTGGTGACTCCTGAAGGCGAAGTATTAGCTGCTACTACCGTTTCAGCACCTTCTGCAACTTGGAATCAACAGAAAGCGATACTTACTGCTAATGCCGATTGTGCTAATGCCAAACTTGAACTCGAACCTCAAACTGTAGGTAGCTTAGCGCTCGATATGATTTCACTTTTCCCGCAGAAAACGTTTAAAGGTCGTGCTAATGGGCTGCGTGCCGACTTGGCACAAACGATTGCCGATCTACATCCACGCTTCATGCGCTTCCCTGGTGGCTGTGTAACTCACGGTAACGGCATTGATAATATCTATCGTTGGAAAAACACCATCGGACCGTTGCAAGAACGGAAAGGCGATTTTAACCTTTGGGGATATCATCAAAGCGTAGGGCTTGGCTTCCAAGAATATTTCGATTTTTGTGAAGACCTCGGTTGCGAACCTCTTCCGGTATTAGCCGCCGGAGTGCCTTGTCAAAATTCGAGTGCCGGAGGTGCCGGTCAACAAGGTGGCATCCCGATGGATCAGATGGAAGCTTATACACAAGATTTAATCGATCTTATCGAATGGGCTAATGGCGATGCCAAGACCACCAAGTGGGGCAAGATTCGTGCACAAGGAGGCCATGCTAAACCTTATGGTTTGAAGATGCTGGGTATCGGCAATGAAGATCTCATCAGCGATGTTTTCAAAGAACGTTTCGAATATATCTATACGCGTATTCATGCCAAGTATCCTGATCTAAAAGTCGTAGGTACTGCAGGTCCTTTCTGGGAAGGCAGTGATTACGAAGAGGGTTGGGCTACGGCTACCGACTTGAAGGTGCCTCTCATCGATGAGCATTATTACGAAAGTCCTTCTTGGTTCTTGCACAATCAAGATTATTACGATCAGTACGACCGTAGCAAGTCGCACGTTTATTTAGGCGAGTGGGCTTCGCACGGCAACAACGTCTACAATGCTTTAGCCGAAGCGGTTTATCTTTGCAACTTAGAACGTAATGCCGATGTGGTAGAGATGGCCTCGTACGCTCCTCTCTTGGCAAAGGAAGGGCAGAGCAGTTGGAATCCCGATTTGATTTACTTTACCAACACCGAGGTGAAGCCGACAGCCAACTATTTTGTGCAGATGCTCTTTGGGCAGCATAGCGGTACCAAGTATCAACCGGCAGCTCTTAGCATACAAGATGCAAATGGCAAAAACGTAAGCGATGAAGCCAAGTTACGTTTAGCTTCGAGCATCGTACGCGATGAGAAAACGGGGGATGTAATTGTGAAGTTAGTAAACATGCTTCCGGTAGCTGCTACGGTAGATATTCCGGTACAGGTACTTCAACCCGGAGCTAAAAGTGTGAAGTCGTATTTGTTTACCGGCCCCGGCGACAGTCGCAAGAGCACTCTCAGCGAAGAGAAGCTTAGCGTAGAAGCTGCAATGAAAATAGAGTTGCAACCCTACAGTCTTCGAGTGCTTCGTATTAAATAACCACGTACGAACACGCCCCCCCCCTTTTTGGTAGTTATTACTTTTTTTAATTCTTTATTTCTTTATATGCATTTAAAAAAACGTAACGACTTTCATGAAAAAAAGAGCTTGTTTTAGGTCTCTTTTCTATTCGCAAAAAGGGTTTCTAAATCATTGAATAACAAATAATTAATAAGCACCGTTTAGGCACTCAAAAAGATGTGCATAAACGGTGCAAAAAACGTGAAGATTTATAAGATTCGCCCCAAAGGACTGTTTTTAGTCAAGTTCACCAACCCACGTAAAGCATTCGGGGAACAATGCTTTTGCTCGTAGGCAATCATCCTTCTTCGATGGAGTGAAAAGGCCAAACAAGCTAGACCCTGATCCCGACATGGCTGCATAATCTGCTCCTGTTTTATACAATCGTTCTTTTAGTGTGGCAAGTTCCGGAAATTGAGGGAAAACACTATCCTCGAAATCATTGTGCAAGCGTTCGCGCCATTCACTTACCGGAAGTGCACATACCTCGCGCACGCATTCCTTGGGTCGCTTCGGCTGAATCAGACTGAAAGCTTCCTTCGTACTCACAAAGATATCGGGTTTGACAATAAGAATCGGGCAACTTTGTAAGTGGGAAAGATCGATCGGTGCAAAGCAGTCGCCGATACCGGTAGCGTACGTTGGCTTATTCTCAATGAAAAACGCACAGTCTGCTCCTAATTTTGCCGCTAAACGTTGTAATTGTTCTGTGGTTAAATTTAGTTGAAAAAGATCGTTCAACAGTCGCAGCATAAACGCTGCATCCGCTGATCCACCACCCATTCCGGCTCCGCTGGGAATCAATTTATGCAAATGAATTTCTACCGGAGGTACCCGTTCGTTTCCTAATTCCTCAACTAAAAATCGATGTGCTTTCATCACCAAATTGTCAGTGGCTTCACCTGTCAGCGAAGCTCCTGTTAGTGTTAGTGAACATTGTTCTGCAGGCACTGCTTCCAGTATATCTTGTACTTGTACGGGGTAGAATACCGTCTCTAAATCGTGATACCCGTCCGCGCGTTTATTCACTACATTGAGGCCTAAATTTATTTTAGCATTTGGGAAGCAAATCATTGTTTTTTCTTTGAAGTAAAAAAAAATATTTTTTCTGTTTGCAAAAGTAGGATTTTTATTTTAGAATAGCTACCTTTGTGGTTAGAAAAAATGATTAAATAATATTGTATCCGATC
>JAGPIY010000052.1 GCA_018054715.1 Bacteroidaceae bacterium | reverse complement strand
CAACTACAAAGTGGGGTTCACACGCCATCGTGAGGAATATGTGGTGCGTGATTCCACAAGAACTGATACCATTCACAAAGAAGAGTTTATTCCTGTTTCTAAGTTCATTCACACTCTTAGCATACAAAGTAATAAACATTCTTTTTATTCATCACTCGACAGTTCAAAGAATGTATCTAACTGGCGTTATGCAAATACATACCTTACCAACGATTTCACTTCTGCTGACAGCACAACGTATACTTCTATAAGAAATTTATTTGGCGTTAGTTTACTAGAAGGATTCAATAAATATGCAAAAGCTGGTCTCACGGCCTTTTTAGAACATGAATTTCGAGAAGTTTCGCTAATGCCTCACGACAGTTTAGTAGCAGGCGCAGGCATGGAAACTTTTCGCGAAAACGAAATATATGCAGGAGGTATACTCGCGAAGAAAGAAGGGAACCTACTGCATTACTCTGCGTTGGGGAAAGTTGGAATATTAGGCGAGGCACTCGGACAATTCGACCTACACGGCTCACTCGATTTAAATTTTCCTTTGGGGGGAGATACCGTACAATTTGTAGCACGCGGAAAGATACAAAACAAGCTTCCGGCATTCTACTATCGCCACTATCGATCGAACCATTTTCGTTGGGATAATGATCTCGATAAAGAATTTCGTTCACGGGTAGAAGGTGAACTATCATGGGCTCGTACCCATACCCGCTTACGTGGAGGAATAGAAAATATTAAGAACTATACGTATCTAAATTCTGAAGCACTGCCTACTCAAGAAGCTAAAAACTTTCAAGTTTTTGATTTTCAAATCAATCAAGATTTCCGCATGGGGATACTCCATTGGGACAATGAGGCGATTTATCAACATTCTACTAATAAAGCATTACCACTACCCGATCTTTCTTTATACAGTAATCTGTACCTCGACACCTATTTGGCAAAGCGCGTAATGCATGTGCAAATGGGAGTTGATGTTCGTTATTTCTCTGAATACGATGCACCTACTTACACAGCTGCATTGGGTCAATATAACTTACAATCAACAGAAGACAAGGTAAGCATCGGAGGTTATCCACTTGTATCGGCTTACGTAAACGTACGTGTGAAGAAAACACGCTTTTTCGTTCAAATGTATCACCTGAACCAAAGCAATGGGAATTATTTCACAGTACCTCACTACCCACTAAATCCTAGCCTTTTAAAAATGGGATTGTCTGTCTATTTTTATGATTAAATTGATGAACTACTATGGAAATTCTAAAAGAAATTAAATGGGGATTCGTCGGTTGCGGAGAAGTAACTGCTAAAAAAAGTGGACCAGCCTTTTGCAAAATTAAAGGTAGTGAGGTCGTAGCAGTGATGAGTCGCGACATTAATAAAGCGAAAACCTATGCACAAAGTCGTGGCATCAAGAAATGGTACAACGATGTAACACAACTGATTGATGATCCGGAAGTGAACGCAGTATATATTGCAACTCCTCCTTCCTCGCATGCTACTTATGCCATCATGAGCATGAAGGCCGGAAAGCCTTGCTACATTGAAAAGCCTATGGCTGCTACCTATGAAGAATGCACACGAATAAACCGCATCAGTGATGAAACCGGTATACCTTGTTTTGTAGCTTATTACCGTAGATTCTTACCCTATTTTGAACAGGTTAAACACCTATTGGCAATGCATGCTATAGGTAATATTATCAATGTACAAGTAAGATTGGCATTACCACCACGCGATTTGGATTATAATAGCAAAAATTTACCTTGGCGATTACAACCGGATATTGCAGGAGGGGGATATTTCTACGACTTGGCTTCGCACCAAATTGATTTATTACAAGATTTGTTAGGTATTATTCTTGAAGCAGAAGGATTTAAACGCAATTTAGGAGGCATTTATAAGGGAACAGAAGATACTGTAGCCGCTTGCTTCCAATTCGATAATGGAATTGTTGGATCGGGGTCTTGGTGTTTTACGGCCCATGAATCGGCAAAAGAAGATCGAATTGAAATTATCGGAGATGAAGGATTAGTTTGCTTTTCTACATTTTGCTTCGACCCTGTAGTGCTACACACAAGCAATGGACGAGAAGAACTAATGGTGGAAAACCCCCAATTTGTACAAGAGCCGCTTATTGAATTAGTAGTAAAACATCTTCAGGGATTGGACACTTGTCCTGTCGACGGATTAAGTGCAACTACCACCAACTGGGTTATGGACAAAATTCTCGGAAAGCTTTAAAGCTTCCTAACACAAATCTTAGATTTTATGAATAGGGAAAAAGTTTTGTGCTTTACGCTGACCTTCTTTTTAGGTATAGGAAGTAGTTTTGTGCATGCGCAACAACTTATTTCTTACAACGCAAAAGAATTTACAACAAACGAAACAGAAAAGCAGCCAAAAGAAGCTGCACTTCCCTATGAAGAAGTTGAAATAAAAGAAAGTATTCCCGAAGAGCTTGAAAAGACATCGATAGCGAAGCGTACAAAAGGCTTCTTTGGTACCATTGGCTTTTTGCTCAACGATCAGGATACAAACTATATTGAGCCTAACCATTACTTGTTTACCCTAATGATAGAGAATAGTATTTGGCATGAACAATATGATCTCTCTGCAAATGGACAATCATTACGATTTGCCCCAAACTTGAGTTACAAGCTAGGCCCTTACATTGGATGGAGCTTTATTTTCCTGGGATGGGCATGGGATGTAAGCACGATTTTTGGCAGCTCATCCGATAAACAACGCCAAGAGTTTTCGCTGAATGTTTATAGTTCATTGATAGGAGGAGATATTTATTTTCGCAAGAATCAAAATTCTTTTCGGCTATATCAGCTCGACGGTTTCAGCGATGAACTTAATGCTTTCGATGAAAAAGTGAATGGATTTTCCGTCGATATACAAGGAATAAATTTATACTATATATTTAATCACCGAAGATTTTCATACCCGGCAGCCTATTCTCAAAGTACACAACAAAAGCATTCAGCCGGATCATTTATTGCCGGAGCTAGTTATTCGAGCCATAAGTTGCACCTGAGCACAGAAAAACTTCCAACTGAGATACAAGAAGCTTTAACGGGAAGCTCACTCAATTTTAATGACATTTATTATAAAGACTATGCGCTTCAATTTGGCTATACTTACAATTGGGTTTTCGCAAAAAACTGCCTAGCCAATATATCATTTTCACCTGCTGTAGCTTATAAACAGTCACATCTAAAAAGCGATGAAGAAGAAAGCATGCCTATCCGACGTAAAATAAATCTCGATTTCATTGGCCGAGCTGCAATCGTTTGGAATACCGGGCGACTCTATGCAGGGGCAAGTTGGGTGTATAACAATTTCGATTACCGAACTAAAGACGTAACTCTGCATAGTGGTTTTGGCACTGCACGCCTTTATGCCGGAATGAACTTTGGCCTGAAAAAGAGATATAGAAATAAGACTAAATCAAAATCGATATGGAAGAATTTAAAACAGAACCTTTAACACACGAGGAGCTTTTACGCAAAGCGATTTCTTTCGCCACAAACAACATACAAGAATCAGGAGGTCCTTTCGGAGCTTTAATTGCAAGTAATGGAGTTATCATTGCTACCGGATGCAATCGCGTAACAGCTGACCACGACCCTACAGCCCATGCTGAGGTGAATGCCATTAGAGAGGCTTGTAAAAAACTAGGAACGTTCAACCTCAGCGGTTGCGACATCTATACTTCTTGCGAACCTTGTCCAATGTGTTTGAGCGCTATTTATTGGGCACATCTGGATCGCATCTTCTATGCAGCTTCGCAACAAGATGCAGCAAAGGTAGGATTCGATGATTCATTTATCTATCATGAAATTAGTCTTCCTGTGACAGAACGCACGATCCCGATGCAAACACTATCTACATTTCCGGATACAGAAAAAACTCTCCCTTTTGATTTATGGGAAAAGCAAATAGATAAAACAGAATATTGAATTTTAAGGCTTTATTTAACCTATTTTCGAGATCTTTTTTAATTTCTCCTCATCAATGACCTTTATTTTACGACCATCAATCGCAATAATATGCTCATTTGCAAAATTAGAAAGAGTACGTATCGCATTGGAGGTCGTCATATTTGATAGACTGGCAAGATCTTCACGCGAAAGATAAATACTTAATGTAAAACCGTCTTCTTCTACACCATAGGCATCTTTTAAGAACAACAAAGATTCTGCTAAACGCCCACGAATGTGTTTTTGGGTAAGGCTTACCGTACGTTCATCAGCGACACCCAAATCAATTGATAAATAGCGAATGAATAACATAGCCAAAGCCCCGTTTTCATTCAACAATTTTTCAATAATAGCCATCGGCACAAAACATATTACAGATGATTCAAAAGCGGCAGCGGCTGTAAGATAGTCTTCATTAGCCAAAAAAGCACGATAGCCAAAATAGCCCACCGAACTAATCACACGAATAATTTGGCTACGACCTCCAACTCCATCTTTATAGATTTTTACTTTACCTTGAAGTAAACACATCAAATGGAGCGGACGCTCACCTTCTGTATAGATGACCTCATTTTTCTTGAACGTTTGAACTGTAAAATTACTAATCAAAAGTTGCTGTTGCTCTTCCGTCAGTAGATCCCAAAGTTCTCTCATCGATTCGATGATCTCATCCTCGCTAATAATTTTCTTTGCCATGAAACGTGTTATAAAACCTATTATAAGGCACAAATATATAAAAAAAGTGCGAATTTTACACTACATCACTGTTAATTAACATCCAGTGAAGGTAGTTTTTTACAAAATGCGCGCTTTATTTAACATTTTAAATACTTATTAAACTTTTTAGGCCTTTTTCTCTTTCTGATAATCATATCTAAAAAAGATTGCAAAAAGCAACGTAACGGCTAGTGAATATCCGGCAAACACAAACCACGAATTCGGCCAACCTATCCAATCAACAATTTGTCCGGCTGCATACGAACCGATAAAAGCGCCTAATCCATTTGTCATAATCATAAAAACGCCTTGTGCACTAGAGCGAATAGCAGGTTTCGTTTGTTGATCCACAAAAAGCGAACCTGATATATTGAAGAAGTCGAAAGCAACTCCGTATACAATCATCGAAAGGATCAACATCCACACACCATCACCCGGATTGCCTAAGCCCAAAAGTGCAAAACGAAAGAACCAAGCTAACATACTAATCAGCATGACCTTTTTTATTCCGAATCGCCCTAAAAAGAAGGGAATCAAAAGAATACAAAGTGTTTCACTCATCTGAGAAAGAGAAATCAAGGTAGTAGCATGCTGTACTCCAAAAGTATCTTTATAAATTGGATTAGCACCAAAGAAATCAGTTAAATAGAAATTTCCGAATGCATTGGTTACTTGCAAGGACATTCCAAGAAACATCGAAAAGAGAAAGAAAATTGCCATCTTCTTTTGCTTGAATAATGAAAAAGCACGCAAGCCCAATTTATCGACCCATGAAGCATTCTTTAGCTGATTGCTTACCGGACACTCCGGTAAAGAAAAAGTATATACCCCTAAAGCTATTGAAAGAAGTGCCGAAAAATAAAGTTGAAGGTTATTTTGTGCAAACCCCAGCCAGTCGGATGTAATCATCGCCACAATAAAGCCAACCGTACCCCACACACGAATTGGTGGAAAATGTTTTACCGTATCGAGCCCCTCTTTGTCGAGTGCGTTATAAGCTACTGAATTGGACAGTGCCAAAGTAGGCATATAAAAGCAAACACTAAGCAGCAAATAAGTATAAAGCCAAAAGTAATCAACATGAGAAGCCGCTAAAAACATAAAAAGGGCTGCACTAAGATGGCAAATTCCCAACAGTTTTTGGGCGGGCATCCATCGGTCGGCAACAATGCCCATTAATGCAGGCATCACTAATGAAGCCAACCCCATTGTTGCAAAGAAGCTGCCTATTTGTGTGCCATTAAAACCGAGTCCACCACCCACATACGAGCCTAACGAAATAAGCCAAGCTCCCCATACAGCAAACTGCAAGAAATTCATTACAATTAAACGAAGTTTTATACTCATTTTTCGATCTTTTAGTATATCAATTTATGTAAGTTCTTAATAGTTGAAACTATTCACGGCAAAGATAGGGATTATTCTATGACCCACAAAAAAAACATCTACAAAATACAAGTCTTACGACACAAAGGACAAATTAGTCGATTTTTGGGCACAAAAAAAAGGCTCACTGCTAATGCAATAAGCCTTTTCCGCGGAAGCTGGGGGATTCGAACCCCCGGTACGGTTGCCCGTACGTCAGTTTAGCAAACTGGTGGTTTCAGCCACTCACCCAAACTTCCAAACAAGTTTTGCGGAATGCTGTTTGATTCTTTCGCTTTTCTCTAAATAAAAAAAGGGTATCCCCTTCTTCTCTGTGAGCGAAAGACGGGACTCGAACCCGCGACCCCGACCTTGGCAAGGTCGTGCTCTACCAACTGAGCTACTTTCGCATAATTATCTATTCTGTGAAGAGGATGAGACTCGAACTCACACGACCCAACGGTCACTACCCCCTCAAAGTAGCGCGTCTACCAATTCCGCCACCCCTCCATCAGTCTAGCAAGTGAATAAACAAGGTACTACAACTCAAGTGCCCAGAAAAGGACTCGAACCTTCACGCCTTGCGGCACACGCACCTGAAACGTGCGCGTCTACCATTCCGCCACCTGGGCATAATTTTGTAAGCTACGCTGCTTCTTCCTCTTGTGAGCGAAAGACGGGACTCGAACCCGCGACCCCGACCTTGGCAAGGTCGTGCTCTACCAACTGAGCTACTTTCGCAAGATATATTTGTCCAATATTTCAATTATCGCTCTCTTTGCAACCGCCAACCTCTCTTGTTACCAACTTAAGAGGTTCCGATATTTCTCGTTTGCGGTTGCAAAGGTACTACATTTTTTGAAACTGCCAAAATTTTCGATGGCTTTTTTTAACGGAGTATGTGCTTTTCTTTCTTTAAGACATTCTATTGCGATAGTCAGAATAATGAAATTCCTTGAAAATCTGCAAATTAGAATCAGACGTCCAAAAACAAAGTTTAGGATGAGAAATTCCATTAAACATATTTGTTTTTACTGTAGTGTAGTGAATCATATCCTCAAAAACGAGAAACTCTCCTACTTGTAAAGCATGATCGAAGACCCACGAACCTATAAAGTCACCACTCAAACAACTATTTCCTCCCAAACGATATACAAAAGGAGCAGAAAGATCTGTGGCAAATTCCGCACCACGCACCACCGGTTGATACGGCATTTCCAAACAGTCGGGCATATGACAAGTAAAACTCACATCAAGAATGGCAGTACGAATACCTCTATTTTCTACAACATCCACCACACTTGCAAGTAACGTACCCGTTTGCCAGACAAAAGCAGCTCCAGGCTCTAGAATGATTTGGAGGTGTGGATAACGTGTACGAAGATCTTTCAGCAGCTGAATTAAATGAGCTACATCATAATCTTTACGTGTAATTAGATGTCCTCCTCCTAAGTTCAACCATTTTAATTGCGAGAACCATTTTCCAAAACGTGATTCAAGATGGGTCAATACATTTTCCAACTCATACGACGAACTCTCACACAAGGTATGGCAATGGAAGCCTTCAATACCTTCAGGCAAACGTTCAGGCAACAAATCGGAAGTAACACCAAAACGGGTACCCGGTGCACAAGGATTATAAAGTTCTGTTTCCACTTCCGAATACTCAGGATTCACTCGTAAACCACAACTTACCTTTTTCCCATTTGCCACCACGGCAGGAAAGAAGTGCGTATATTGTGAAAGAGAATTAAATGTAATATGCGAAGAGCGAGCCAATATACCCGAAAAGTTTTCTTCGGTATAAGCAGGGGAATAAGTATGAGCCAAACTGCCAAATTCCTCATAGGCTAACCTCGCTTCGTATAGAGAACTTGCGGTGCAATGTGAAACGTATTCACGAATCACCGGGAATACTTTCCACATGGAAAAAGCTTTAAAAGCCATTATAATTTCTACACCCGCTGCTTCTTTTACCTGCTTAATCAACGCGAGATTACGTCTGAGTAAATCTTCTTCCAACACATATGCCGGAGACTGTATTTTAGTATAATCAACCATTTTTCTTATCTTTTTATAATCTTCTTCCTTATAAAACCACAGTAATTCGTGCAAAACGCAAGAGCAACTGTTTTTCGCCACTATTTTCAAAACAGATAGTAGCCTTCGCATTTTCACCCGCTCCCGATAAAGCCTGTATCCGTCCACGGCCAAAACGTTCGTGAAGCACCTGCTGCCCTACTGAGAGCGTTGAAGCATTAGTTGCAGGCGGAGTCGATTTTGTTTCGCTCAAAGCATTCACCCGTTTTAAACGACCTGCAGTAGAAGAGACCGGTTCAAAAACTTTCTCTGCAGAACGCAATACCGATTCGGTTCGCATGGAAGAACGATAGTTACCGTACCCCATCGATTCTTCACTTTTAATATGCGAAGTATTTACGCTACTTCCTGCTCTACTAACATAACAATCATCAATATCCGCCAAGAAACGACTTGGGTTGCTAAATTCCATCTTTCCATAACGAAAACGGCTTTTGGCATACGACAAAAAGCAACGTTCTTTGGCACGCGTAATCGCTACGTAAAACAAACGGCGCTCCTCTTCAAGGCCTCTGGCTGAATTTCCAGCCATCGCAGAAGGAAAAAGATCTTCTTCCATACCTACCACAAAAACCTGTCCAAATTCAAGTCCCTTTGCCGCATGTACAGTCATCAAGGTAACACTAGGCCCCTGCGCTTCCGCTTGTGTATCTTGGTCAGTTAGTAGAGAGACCTCACTTAGAAAGTCAGCCATAGAAATACGATCATCGTCCCCTACTTCACGACGTCCTTCACAGAAGCTCTGCAAACCGTTCATCAACTCTTGTATGTTTTCTTGTCGCGACAAATTTTCTGGCGTTCGATCTTGGTACACGTCAGCAATTACGCCACTTTCCTTAGCGATCTTCTCGGCTAATGCATATGCATCCATACGATTACCTTCATCAATAAAGCTTTGTATCAGTCCGGCAAATTGCTGCAATTTAGCTACCGTTCCCTTGTTGAGTGCAAGAGCATCTGGCGACAAATTCGAAATAACTTGCCAAAGGCTCACTCCTTGACTACTAGCAGAAGCAATGATTTTAGTCAAAGTCGTAGCCCCGATACCTCGCGTAGGATAGTTGATAACTCGCTTCATTGCTTCTTCGTCGAGAGGATTCACCGTCAACCGAAAATAAGCTACCAAATCTTTTATTTCTTTACGTTGGTAAAAACTCAGTCCTCCGTAAATACGATAAGGAATACTACGTTTTCGCAAAGCCTCCTCAAAGATACGGCTCTGTGCATTAGTACGATAAAGAATTGCTACTTCATCATATTTCACACTTTCCAAACGACATAGGCTCTCAATACGTTGACTTATTAAAGACCCTTCCTCCACATCACTATAAGCTTGGATCAGAGAGATAGGATCACCTATTGCATTTTCACTAAACACTTTTTTCTGAATACGATCACGATTTTTAGCAATTAAACTATTCGCTGCATTGACGATAGTCTGCGTAGAACGATAATTCTGTTCCAACTTAAAGAGACGTGTACTAGGAAAAAGGGTTTGAAACTTAAGGATATTATCGATTTTCGCTCCACGAAACGAATAAATACTCTGTGCATCATCCCCTACCACACAAACCGGAGTATTTGCGGCGGCTAATTGCATCACAATGGAATGTTGAGCATAGTTCGTATCTTGGTACTCATCCACTAAAATATAACGAAACTGATGCTGATACTTGGTTAATACTTCTGCATTCGTTGCAAACAACAAATGCGTATATACCAGCAAATCATCAAAATCCATACTCCCTGCTGCCTTACAACGATCGCAATACTTCTGAAAAAGCTCCCGAAAGAAAGGAATGTTATCGTGTAAATCCTGCTCATAATTCTGCCGATCGGCCTCATATTGACGGGGGGTAATCAATGCATTTTTTGCACGGCTGATACGACTTTGAATGTCAGCCGGCTTATATTTTTTCTCATCGAGGGCCATTTCTCTAACCAGAGTTTTAAGCAAATTTCGCGAATCACTTTGATCATAAATAGTAAAGCTAGAGGGAAAACCCAGATGAATCGATTCTTGACGCAATATACGGGAAAAGATGCTATGGAAAGTTCCCATCCACAAATAACGAGCCCTTTCCTCACCGACCTGTTGGGCAATGCGTTCTTTCATTTCACGAGCCGCTTTATTTGTAAAAGTCAGTGCCAAAATACTCCATGGTTCAAAATCGTGAGCCAATAGATGTGCCACCTTATAGGTCAGCACACGAGTTTTTCCGGAACCTGCTCCCGCTACAACGAGCGAAGGTCCATCGATATACGCCACCGCTTCACGCTGACTTTCATTGAGTGCTTCTAAATAATTCTCCATAATTTTCCATAATTCTCGGCAAAGGTACAAAATATTTTTTATAACCCGTTGGCGGAATTAAATTAACGCATACTTAACTTGCCGCAGC
>JAGPIY010000051.1 GCA_018054715.1 Bacteroidaceae bacterium | reverse complement strand
TATTACCGGTAAAGTCTTTTAAACAGAAACAATATGAAAAAATACAATCGTATATTCCCACTCCTTATTCTCCTTTTCTTCATGAGTTTAAGTTCATGCCAAGGAAATAAAAAAGCAGAAAGTGAAGCTAGCGAAGAAGAAACCGAGATTCTTCCTGAAGACATTGTAGAGATGCGCGCCGATCAAATCAAGCTCGCTGCTATTGAAACAGGAACCATTGAGTTACGTTCACTGAGCAATACCCTCAAAGTAAACGGTACCGTTGCTTCTGCGCCTGAAAATTTAGCGATGGTTAGCATGCCGTTAGGAGGAATTGTGAAGAGTACCTCCTTGATGCCCGGGAATTCAGTGCGCAAAGGGCAGACACTAGCCCTCATCGAGAATCAGGAGTTTATCGATATTCAGCTCAATTATCTGGAAGCAAAAAGCAAACTAGAATATACCGCCGCCGATTACAAAAGGCAAAGTGACCTATATAAAAACGAAGCCTCGTCTCAAAAGAATGCACAGCAAGCTACCGCTGAATACAAAAGTCTGAGGGTACAGGTAAAAGCATTGGAACAAAAACTAAGACTCATCGGCATTAACCCCTACAAATTGCACGAAAATAACATAAAACGTGCCGTGGCATTAGTCTCTCCCATTTCGGGATATGTAAAGGCCGTTAATGTAGGAATAGGGAAATCGGTTTCTCAATCGGATGTCTTGTTCGAGATTGTAAATCTAAACAAACTGTTCATTGAGCTTACCCTTTTCGAGAAAGACGCCGCCAAGGTATCAAAAGGTCAAGAGATCAATTTCTTTATCAACAATGAAACCGAAGAGCATAAAGCAGTGGTGTATCAAACGGCAAAATCGATTGACGCAGACAAAACCTATAAGGTATATGCAAGCATAGAAGCTACGTGCAAAAATGTACTACCCGGCATGTACGTCAATGCAGTGATTGCCACTTCAACGAATAAAGTAACCTGCCTACCTAGCGAAGCCATTGTTAGTTTCGATGGCAAAGACTATATCTTCGTATTCGAAAGAAACAAAGTGGAAAACAAAAAGCCGTTTACCGAATATCGGATGGTTCAAATTCAGAAAGGAGTTAGCGATAACGGATACACTGAAGTTATCTTGCCCGAGAAGTTCAATTATAAAATCGAAAAGATTGTGCTTAAAGGCGCCTATAACTTGCTTTCCGCTAAGAAAAATGCAGGTGAAATGAGCTGCTAAACTTCGCGTTCTTTAATTAGTAAGGCGTAGGGCAAACTAAAATTTGCCCTACGCCTTATCGTTTTTTGCCCTACAGCTAATCCCCATTTGCCCTACGGCTAATTTTCCATTCTCCTACAGCAAAGCCAAAAGAGATGAGGTTCTTTCGTTTAATCCTCCAGGTAGTATTCTACATTTGTTACTACTCTTACTGTCTTTATATACGGAGTATGTGCATCACGATCCTCAATAGTAAATTGACCTTGACGGGCTTCTTTAATCTTCCCTACCTCACTCTCCGAATCTTTGGCAAACTTCTCGGCAGCCTGTCGAGCATCCGTTGTTGCTTGCCCAATCATTGTCGGCTTGATAGAGCTGAGCCCTGTATAATCATAACTTACCCGATAGTTGTAATCGCCTGCCGAAAGTGCCACTCCCTGAGTAAGAAGTTCAGCTTGCTGCTCAATGAGTTTACGTACCTTCTCTACTTGCATAGAAGTAACCGTGATTACCGAAGTTACATTATAGCGATACTTCACCGGATTCGTGTTGTAGGCATTAGCTGCCATATCCACAATTTCAGGAGCATTGGTCTGAATCTCTTTCTCGGTAAGTCCATGAGCCCTGAGATACGTCAAGATCACTTGATTTTTACTTTTAACTTCTTGATAAATTGCCCCCATATCGTCGCCAAGCACCTTGTACACCAACGGCCAAGTCACTTTGTTTGCAGGGACTTCACGCTCAGAGAATCCACGTACTGATACTACGCGGTCACGATCTTTAAATCCGAGAATAGCGCTGTGAAGGCTATATCCCAAAATACACATACCCACAGCTAAAATAGCTGCCTCTTTCATTAAGTTTTTCATCTTCGTATAATATTGGTTTGATAAGTTAATTTACTTTCTAATCAGTGCGTAGCATTCATTGTCATACACCTCCCCATTATATTGCTGCTCACAAAGCGACAACGTTCCTTCATGAATAAAGCCTAACTTGGCAAGTACCCTTTTGCTGCGATCGTTAAAAGGAAAACAATAGGCAGAAATCAATTGCAAGTCAAGCACTTCAAACCCATAGTTCACTACTGCTTTTGCGGCCTCTGTCATATACCCTTTTCCCCAATAACGTGCACCAATGGCATATCCCAACATCTTTACACGGTCGTATTCTCTTTTCGGATCGTCTATCAATCCTAAAGTGCCAATCAGTTTGCCACTTTCTTTCAATACGATTCCGAAGATGTTCTTCTGATCGAGAAAGATAAGTTTCATTATTTCGAGAGTATCATCGATGCTTTTATGAGGCTTCCAGCCTGCATTCGGACCTACATTCTGATCCTTTGAATATTCATAAATATCAGAAGCATCCTCGATAGTTACCGGACGCAAATACAATCTCTCAGTTTCTAGTTGTTGTTGGTTATTCATTGCATTCTCATTTATGTGGAGTAGCACTCCACTCTACTGCCACAAAAATAATATTTATTTATGAATTTAACTCCATTTCACGCAAAAAAATAAGACCTGAAAAATTTATTAAGGCTATTGCGAATTACATATCTACGAGGGAACCTCTTTTATCCTTTTATGAAAGTCTCTAGTAATTTCACAGGTTGATCAGTATCGATTACTGACTTCTTAATAGCTGCCGGTATGAAGACGCATTCTCCCTGACGAAGTGAAGTGTTTTCTATACCCTCCACCTTCAAGGTACACCTTCCTTTCATACAAATTAAGATGCGAAACGAATCGATAGAGGTATAACTAAATTCCTTAGCAGCAGTTAGCTCCAATAAATTAGTAGTGAAGTAAGAACAGTCGGCCAACTCCACCACTTGATCCGGACAAGGAGTATAATGCGTGCGGTAATCTTCTCTTACTTCATAATTAATAGCATCCGCTGCCAATTCGGTATGCAATTCACGAGTATTGCCATTCTTATCTTTTCGATTGAAGTCGTAAATACGGTAAGTCACATCCGATGTTTGCTGAATTTCTGTGATAAAAGCGCCTGCCCCGATACTGTGAATGCGTCCGGCAGGTAAGAAGAAAACATCCCCCGCATGGATTTCATACTCTTTTAGCACTTCCGTGATGGTATCGTTCGCTACACGCTCTTTATATTCTTCAGGGGTTATTGAAGCTGAGAATCCCGAACGTAACTTGCCAGTGCTAGGAGCATCGATCACATACCACATCTCTGTTTTTCCTTTTTTGCCGTGACGTTGTTCAGAAAGTTCGTCGTTGGGGTGCACTTGGATGGAAAGGTCTTGCTGAGCATCAATAAATTTAATGAGTAAAGGCACTTCATTCACGAAACGTTTATAGTTCTTCTTTCCTAACATCGCTTCCTTATAAAGAGCGATTGCCTCTGGTAGGGTTTTTCCGGCCAAACAGCCGTTAGAGATTATGGACTCACTGCCTTTTACTCCCGATATCTCCCAACTCTCCCCAACATTGGGTAACAAATTGTTTAATTCTTTGTAAGTTGCAATACGCTCTCCTCCCCATAATGTTTGCTTGAGGATGGACTTAAATTTTAACGGATATAATTCGATCATCGTATTCTTTTTATAGATATACGATTGGAAACTAGAATATGCTTTATTAATTCTCTTGAAAAGTTTTTTATTCGTTTTTATTATCAATTAATTAGGTAATATAGAAAGTCTCTTCGTATAAAAGACAGTAGAAAGAGCTAAAGCGTTAGTTTCTTATATAGTTTAGTTATCTATATTATTGGTTAATAGATAGATTTAGTTGTAGATAGGTATATTTTAAGGAAAAATGATTCGTAGAAAACGGGGGTAAGTGATTATCTCCGTTTTTACTTTTAAAGTGGAAATAGAACTCTATCTTATAAGAAAGAGAATTCTTAGTGTAATCTTTATTCCACTATATATTTAATTTTCCTACTTTTGTAGTCTGTTACAAATGCAGAGAAAGATAAACTAGCCCGTATTGTTGCCTAAGCTGCACAAAAGTATAAAAACACTACTACATTTTTAGGTATATAAGGCTTTTTATTCGTACTTAATAGTACAACAATGAAATCTAAAAAGAAATGAAGAAATTATGGATTGCAAGCCATCTGCTTTTTTGTTGCCTTTCGTTCATGGAAGCTCAAAAGATCGCCTTACCAATGAATTTACCTGAGGAACATCCACGGGTGCTAACCAATGCGAACGAAAAGCGTGAAACTAAAAAGTTGATTCAAGAAAAGGTTTGGGCTAAAGAGGTTTTTAATAAATTAAAGCAGCGTACGGATAAATACGTCGATCTAGGACCTGAATGGCTAACTTCCAGACTGATGATGTACTGGAACTCTCATGCTACCGATGTGTATATAAAAGGAGAATTCTTTGATCATGCAGGGGGTGAAAAAGCTCCTGTTCCTACTGTGATGCTAAGCGGAGCACGCAGCCATGCTACTAAATACGGCCGTCCGAAATTAGAAGAAATGACTCCTTACCAAGAAGATCCCAAAGGGCTTTATCTGGCGAACAACTCTTTGGAGGGCAGCCCAAAGGAATGGGCAGCCATTAGTCAGACGGGCAATCAAATTCAAAGCATCAATAACGAAATATTAGGTTATGCCAAGGATGCGGCCTTTCTTTGGTGGCTGACCAGAGATAAAAAATATGGCGAATTGGCCACTAGCGTGTTCGATACTTATATGCAGGGAATTTATTATCGGAATGTACCTAAAGACTTAAATCATGGCCATCAACAGACTTTGGTTGGGATGACTTCTTTTGAGGTTATTCATGAAGATGCATTAAGTACGGTGGTAGTGCTGTATGACTTTTTATACGATTATCTTAAAAAAGAGAAATCGGATAAGATGGATATCTATGCCGAGGCTTTCAAAAAATGGGCAAATAATATCATCGACAATGGTGTTCCTCATAATAACTGGGACTTGCTTCAAGCACATTCTATTTTCTCCGTAGGTCTTATTTTAGAAGATAACGAAAAGTATGCCGATGGAAAAGGACGTGGATATTATCTAAATTATGTGTTGAACCAATCTTCTATTCGACAGTGGTCGTTAACCGAATTAGCGAATTATGGTTTCGATAAGAACACCGGCATCTGGGGAGAATGTCCGGGGTACGGTTTGATGGTAGTAAATGAGTATGCTAACTTTGCTCGTGTGTTTGATCGTTGCCTAGACTTTGATTTAGTAAAAGCATTGCCCATTATTGAAAAAGCAGTTGCTGTTGCACCTGAATACACCTTCCCAAATGGAAAAATTGTTGGCTTTGGCGATACTCATCCATCTTTTCTTCGCACCGACTTCTTCGAAAGCATGATTCGCAATGCACAAAAATATGGAAAGAAGGAGGAAGAGAAAAAATTCACTTCGTTACTGAAATTATTTAATCCAAGCGCAGAAAAGATAGAAGAGCCGAGAAATATCAGAGTAGATATTAATTCTTTCTTTGGAAATAAACCTTTGGTATTAGATGCATCTGTGCAGCCTGGTAAGTTGGAAGATTTTGTTTCTCCATTATTTTATGCCCCTAATGTCAGTTGGCTGGTGCAACGAAATGGTACTGATCCTCAACACAGCTTGATGATTTCACAAAATGCTAGTGAAAGCAACCATCAACATGCCAATGGAATTAGCATGGAACTATACGGAAAAGGATTGACTCTAGCTCCTGATGCGGGTATTGGCCTTACGTCTTACTCTGGATTAGATTACCAAGAATATTATGGCCAATTCCCTTCGCACAATACAGTCTGCGTAGACGGAATCTCAAGCTATCCAATTATGAAGAGCAATCATGCTTTCGAAGTAAATGCATGTTATCCAAGATCGGAAGTAAAAAAAGGCATTTATCGAGGCATTTCGTACAGTGAAGTTGCTTTCCGTGAGCCGGAAAGCCGTGCCGATCAAACACGGCTAATGAGTATTGTAACTACAGGAGATAAAACAGGGTATTATGTAGATATATTCCGTAGCCGTAAAGAAAAAGGAGGTGATAAGATGCACGACTATTTTTATCATAACCTAGGACAGAACATGACATTGACAGCAGCCGACGGTAGCGATTTAAATCTACAGCCGACTGAAGAATTAGCCTTTGCCGGAGCACATCTCTATGCATATTCCTATATATATAACAAAAGGAGTGCAACCACATCGAAAGATATAAAAGCGACTTTTAAAATACATCCCGATAAAGGGGGAGATGATATTTGGATGACCATGTGGCAAAAAGGAGACAAGAACCGAGAAGTCTTCCAAGCGTTAAGCCCGATAACCGAAGGTTTAAGTCGAGATAATACTTATCCGTACAGCATCAAAGATCAACCGACCTTAACGTTTGTAGCTCGCCAACAGGGAGAAGCTTGGAATCACCCTTTTGTCTCAATATTTGAACCTAGTTGCACTAGTGAACCCTCTAATATTGCTTCAGTAGACTATTTTAATGCTCAAACAGACGCAAGCGACTTTGTCGGTATTTGCGTAAAAAACAAAAATGAGCGAACCGACTATATCTTCTCTTCTGCACAACCTGAAATAACAGCAACGTATAAAGACATGACAGTAAAAGCCACCTATGCTTTAATTGGTATTGGAGAAAAAGATGTTATATTCTTTCTGGGAAATGGAACCTTTTTGAAGAACAGTAAAATAAGCATTCGCTGTCAGAAGAAAGCTAATGTCGCCGTTGAGAATAAAAATGGGAATTGGTATTACACAGCAGATGCACCTTGCCAAATAGATTTAGATGGAAAGAGTTATGAACTCATAGCGGCCGACTATCAATTACTAAGATAGAGAAGCTCAAAAAGAAGAAAATAGTATAACAAAATATAGAACAATATGCAAAAAAGAATAAGCTTGTGTTTATTCTGTTTCATGGCAATAGCTATAATGGCACAGAATAGTACTTCTACAAAAGAAAACTTTGTAAAGTTGTCTTCTCCCAATGGTAATCAAACTATTAAGGTTTACCAAAAACAAGAAAATGATTCTGTACGAAGCATCTACTACAACGTAACTTATAAGAATCTTTCAGTTATTGAAGACTCTAAAATGGGATTGGAATTAGACAATCGCATTTGGGAATTAGCCTTAGCTCGTAAAATACGTCGAGGGCATTTATGGATGGATAATCTAGTAGTGGATAGCATTCATACTTCAGAACATAAGGGATCTTGGCATAATTCGTATGGAGAAAGAAGTTCTGTACAAGATAACTACCATTCGGCCATCATATACATGAGCAAAAAAGACGATAGCCAATATCGAATGGATATCGAATTACGAGCTTACAATGAGGGAGTTGCTTTTCGTTTTTACTTTCCGGAGCACCCCACAGCTTTCTATCATAAAATAGTTAAAGACTTGACGGAATACACCTTTGCTCCCAATACATATGTGTGGAGTGCCGAATGGGCACAAGCACCTTATCAACGCTTAGAAGTGAATCAGGTTAAGGAACCAGCAGAACGAGCTTTAACAGTAGAACTACCCAACGGTTTATGGGCTGCTTTAACCGATGCAGATACGGACGATTGGTGCTTAACTAAATATCAGACAGCCGAAGAAAAAAAGAATACGCTGACCTCTGTGATGTATTCTTCTGTAGATTTAGTAACGTATGCTTATTCACCGTGGAAAGTGATAATGGCTGCCGAAACTCCAGGGAAACTCTTAGAACAAAATGACATTGTTCTTAACTTAAATCCGGAAAATGAAATTAAAGATTTCAGTTGGGTAAAGCCGGGGAAAATAATGCGAACAGGAATATCAACAGAGGCGGCTTTAGAAACAATCGACTTTTGCGCGACACACAATCTGCAATATATCCTCTTCGACTGCAAATGGTACTGGCCCTGTTTGTCGCACGATGGCGATGCTACAAAGATTGTAAACGATTTAGATCTAGAGAAAGTGGCGCAACATGCAAAAGAAAAAGGAATAGGCATTTGGATGTACGTCAATCAACATGCACTTGCCAAACAAGCCCGTGAGGTATTCCCAATGTTACGCAAGTATGGAGTTGTTGGTGTGAAATTTGGATTTGTAGAATTTGCTTCGCATCGTTGGGCCACATGGCTACACTATATGGTTCGCTTAGCAGCAGAAAACCATTTGATGGTAAATATTCATGATGAATACCGACCATCCGGCTTCAGTCGGACGTATCCGAATTTATTAACCCAAGAAGGAATCCGTGGAAATGAAGAATGGCCGGATGCCACACACAATACAAATTTAGTCTTCACACGCATGATAAATGGTCCGGCCGACTATACCATTTGCTATTATGATCCACGTCTAAAAAACACACATGGGCATCAGATGGCTGCTTCCATTATCTTCTTCAGTCCATTAGAAACTCTCTTCTGGTACGATGGTCCTTCTCGTTCGAACAAAGAACCGGAGCTAGAATGGTTCGAGAATCTTCAAACCACATTCGATGATACAAAAGTACTTTCAGGTGCACCGGGGAAAAATGCAATTATCGCCCGAAAGAAAGGCAATGAATGGTTTGTAGGTGCAATGACAAACAATGAAGGTTCTTCAGAAACCATCCCACTTTCATTTTTAGATGCAAAGCAAACTTATCTAGCACGCATCTATACAGATGGTGGAGAGGCTATAAAAACCAAGACCCAAATTAAATGCACCTACTTAAAAGTAGACAGTAAGCAAACCTTAAATTTTAAATTACAGCCAAGAGGTGGAGCAGCCATACAATTGATACCACTAAGTAAACAAGAAGCTAAGAAATATGAAAAATACGCTGGTGAAAGACTATAACAAAGTGAAATTAGTTAAAAAAGAAACGAAGCACAATTATCTGTTTAGATATTGTGCTTCGTTTTATTGAAATATTTAAATACTTTTCAAACGCTGATTAATCGCGTGGCTCAGATACTTCCGGATTATCATAGATTGCCGCAGGGCAGATTTCTATGTAATCCATCATAAACATAGCTCCGTCAGAAGATGTGGCATTACGACCACGTAAATAAATACTCTGATCGGTTTGCAGATCTTGAACACCCACAATACGACGCATAGACATTTGATGAGCACGCAAGGTTTCGCTATCATTATTGCCCCCATACCAAGAATTCGGTCCTTTCATCCAACCACGTGCATGAAGCAACTTATCCACATCATAATCGGCATCCGTACCATCATCCTTTACCCAGCCATAACTTGTAGCAGCTTTTGTTAAATCGACAGGTATACCTTGGGGAACCAAATTTTGGGGATCTGTTCCCAAATAGAATTGACCACAGCCACGATTGGATACAATGGTATAACCATAACGCACTTCATAGGTTCCTGCAGGAACCGGCGGGAGACGAATGGTCAAATCAAAACCTACTCCCGTAGCCGTCATCTCATCCCCTTGGTAATTAGTCCAACTATTGGCACTAGCATTGGCATTTCTATTAAGATATATAAAACGTGTTCCGGGAGAGTTGTAAGTCACATTTGTTAAATAGCCGGAAGGGAAACTTACATTCGTTCCATTACTATATTGATAGCGGAATGAATTGCTCATTAACTCAGGAAAAAGGCTGGACAAGTCAAAACGGAAACGAATTTTTTTGAAGTCGGAGCGTGGAAAAGTAAGTATGCCATTCAGTTCATGGAAATAACCATTGCCAGAAAGGATCGCTGCCTTGTCTTTTAAAAAAACACCATCTGAAGCAGGACGTGTCCAACCATACTTTGAATAGAAAAGTGCCGTGGAAGGCTTTGATTGAGCAGATGGATTCAATTGAAGGCGACTCTTGTTTTCATCTGAGGCTACGCCATATTGCCCGGCAGACATGCAGAGCATTGTATTTGGAGCAAGTGTTTCCGCATACTCTGTATATTTATTATAACCGGGAGCCATTTTCTGATTATACAATGTAAAATCGGCACGATCTATCTTTTTATTGACAAAATGATAAGCTACAAAACGGTTCAAATAGTTGTCTTCATTTGTCCAATCCTCTGTCAATCCTTGTTCCAGAATTTTAGGAGCATCTTTATATTCCTTTTCAAACCAATCTTTAGCATACGCTTTTATCAAATTAAGAGTATCCTCAGGGGTGGTAGCATTTGCTAACTCAGGGATTGCTTCCTTATAGATGCGATCAGGCTCAATAAAACAAGTGTAGTAGTAATATCGATGTTTAGGATAAATAGAGGTAGCCCCATCAGCACCCACAGTTAAGCTTTCATTCGGTTTAAAGTCAAAATCCTCAACGAGTGAGTTTACGCGAGAACCCACATTTGTATATTCAAGTAAAAGAGCAAAAATAGACCAATCCGGATTCGAGCTTACCATATCTTTAAGTTTCACATCAGAAGTTGTCATAACAGCATCTATGTGTTGAACCACACCGTTATACG
>JAGPIY010000213.1 GCA_018054715.1 Bacteroidaceae bacterium | reverse complement strand
AATTAATATTATCCAATAAGGGCGAACCGTCTTAAACGGTCAGCTATCTACTAACATTATACCACAATCAGATGATTTGTAAACTGCCATTGAAATATGGGCAGTTTCTGTTAACTAGAAATGTGTCTAGAACTGTATGCTATCATAAATGGGAGGTGTAAAATGAATATTGAAGGAACTATTGAGATTATTTCTAATTCAGCAGAAAGCTTTTGGACAAGTGGAAATATTATTGCAATCTTTGTTGCTTTAATTTCTATTTTGGGGTCAATATTTGTTGCATGGAGAAGTGAGAAAAATTCTAAGGAAATTAGCAAAAGTAACAATGAAACTCAAAGAAAAATAAATGACGAGAATCTTGCTTTAAAAGAAAAGTGGAATATCGAAACATTGCAATTCCAACAAAAAATAAATCAATCTAACATTGATGCAAATTTAATCGCTACTGCAAGAATTGATTGGATACAAAATGTAAGAAAAATTACGGCTGAACTCATAACACTAATAAATAAATGTTTAACTCCGTTAAATAAAGAGGTTATTTTGGAAGTGACATTACAAGCAAAAGAAAAAATAGAGCTACTGATCTTATATTTTGGAAACGAGAGTATTGAAAATACTGAAAGCAGAATCTTAGATAAAACAACAGATAACAAGGGAAAGAATCAAGAAATAGTAAAATTCCTCTCTTTATTATCAAAAAAATTAACAGTTAATTACGAAATGGTTAAAAATGAAAAGTTGGATACTCTTAAAAAATTGCAAGAACAAAGATTATCTGAAATGCAAGATTACATAATTGCTTGGGAGAATAATGAAGTTAAAGACGATGAGGGAAACATGCACCCATCTTATGAGCCGATTTTTAAGGAAGACGTTGATAGAAAGTATGACAAAACTCAAAAAGAAATATTAGAATTAGTAAAGCAATCTAGGGATTTAGAGAATGATGCTTTTATACTTAGAGAAACAATACGCTTATACTTAAAAATTGAATGGACAATAGCAAAAACTGGTTCATAACACTTAACCTACCTTTATCGGTGGGTTTTTATTATGCCAAAAATCAAGAAAGGAGGTCTTATGAGAAAACAATCAAGGTTTATTTTTACCGAAGAAGAACGAGGCGACTCCATTTTAGAAATGCCCATAGCAAAATCGGAAAAAGTGGCGGATAAACTAAAACTGCCCTCTAATTGAAACAAGGACGCATGTAAAAAGGTAAAGAGCTATCAAGAACGGTTTTATCTGAATTTCCTTGTAAGAAAATCAGGTGGTTGCCTTCGATCGCGGTCTTCTTGGATTCCCTGAGCACGAGCACGGACTTCATGCCGAGCTTCACTGCGGCTATTGCGGTGGCCCTTGCGTGGTTGGACTGGATTCCTCCGCAGGTTATGAGTACGGTGGCTCCCTGAGACAGGGCCTCTGCGGCTGCGAATTCGAGCTTTCGTACCTTGTTTCCGGACAGCTCAATGCCGGTCTCGTCGTCTCTTTTTATGTAGATGTTCTTCCCTAGATTTTCTGAAAGCTTCTGGAGCTTATAAGTAATGGTAGGGAGGTTTGCGAGTGAAATTTTTTCGGGTAGTGTGATCATGGGTGCTTCCTTTCTGCTATCTGTATTTTATCCTCTTTTCAAAATATCATATTTTCTGTTTTTTTCAATGTTGTGAGCGAAAGTGATTCCTCTACTTCTTAAGCGGCGGAAGGAATTGCCTTTTTTGTTTGTCTTTTTTCTGCAGACACTTGTATTTAATTCAGTAATGTGGCATTATATACATATACTACTGAATGAAGGGAGGAGCTCATTATGGAATTCGTTATTACCGCAAAAGTAAAGCTTTATCCTGACTCTGCTCAAAAGGCTCAACTTGTTGAGACATTAAAAGCGGTAAAGTCCGGTCTTAACCATGCGTCAAGAGTCGCATATGACAATGGCTTTATCACCTCTTTTAAGAAACTGCAGAAAATTACATACTCAGACCTCAGGCAGCAATATGGTCTCAAGTCCCAGATGGCCTGCAATGTGTGTTCTGTTGTGGCAGGAAGCTACGCTTCTATGAAGTCAAATGGTGAGAAGACTCTCGCAGTATACAAGACTCCAAAATTCCAGTATTCCTACGGCAGGGACTACTCGTTCACTAAAAACGGCATGCTCTCCATAGGTACTCTCGATAAGAGAATCAAACTCCCCTTTGAAACAAAAGGCATGGAGCAGTATTTTGACGGTTCATGGAACTTTGGCACAGCTACCCTTATCTACAAGAAGGATAAGTTCTTCCTGCATATTGCAGTTAAGAAAGATCTCCCAATACTCGAAGATAGTTCGGTCCGTAATATAGTAGGCATCGACTTGGGCATGAACTTTCTTGCAGTATCCTATGATTCTGCCGGAAAGACAAGCTTCTTTGAAGGCAGGCACATCAAAGACAAAAGGGCAAAGTTTGCTAAAACGAGAAAATCACTACAGCAGACCAAAACCGCTTCATCAAGAAGACGCCTTAAAAAGCTCGGAAACAGAGAAAACCGTTGGATGACCGATACTAATCATAAGGTCAGCAAGGCACTCGTTTACGGCAACAAAGAATGTACGCTCTTTGTAATAGAAGACCTCACCGGCATAAGAAGCCAGACCGAAAGAGTGCAACGCCAAGACAGATATTACAGTGTTTCCTGGGCTTTCTACCAGTTGAGACAGATGATTGAATACAAGGCACTGCGCTCAGGGTCTAAAGTAATTGCGGTAGACCCGAAATACACCTCACAGACATGTCCTAAGTGTGGACATACAGAGAAGGCCAATCGTAACAAAAATACACATACTTTCATTTGTAAGACATGCACCTACACATCCAATGATGACCGCATAGGTGCAATGAACCTTCAGCGCAAAGGAATAGAGTACATCGCTGAAGTGATGCTTTCGGTATAGCCGAAGGTGTCCGGGTAGCTGTCAGCCTGCCCATGATGTAACCACACGCAGTTATCTGTGATAAGAGGTGGGAGCCGAAGGCGCCTGCACCACCGGTGAGTTACAAGCCCCCATCTTCAACCCCCTTTGGGGTTAAGTGGGGGTAGTTGACCATTTCGAAAAAAAGGTAGTTGACCATTTCGAAAAAAAGGGTTGACAATTAAGATTTATTATTGTAACATATGAAACATGAATTAAATATCAAAACTTCTTATCAAGAGAGACAGAGGGATCGGCCCTGTGAAGTCTCGGCAACCTGCAGCCTGCTGC
>JAGPIY010000050.1 GCA_018054715.1 Bacteroidaceae bacterium | reverse complement strand
CTATAGTCGTAGTTCTTAATTTGAGGACGTGAAAACTGATACGCCTTCGGGTTTCCTTGTCGAGCCAAGCGGTCGATAATCGGTCCGCCCGGATAACCCAGCCCCATCACTTTAGAGCATTTGTCGATCGCTTCACCCGCCGCATCATCGATTGTTTGCCCGATAATTTGCATGTCGTTGTAAGCTTTCACCAAGATAATCTGCGAGTTACCGCCCGATACCAACAAACACAAAAAAGGGAAAGTCGGTTGATTGGTATCCTCTTCCGACTGTTTAATGAAATGCGCCATCACATGTCCGTTCAAATGATTCACATCCACCAATGGAATCCCCAATGCCCGAGCAAAGCCCTTAGCAAAAGAAACACCCACCAAAAGCGATCCCATCAATCCCGGTCCGCGTGTAAACGCCACGGCCGAAAGCTGCTCTTTAGTAATTCCCGCTTGGCGCAAAGCCTCGTGTACCACCGGAACAATATTAAGTTGATGTGCACGCGAAGCTAGTTCAGGAACCACTCCTCCGTAGGCTGTATGTACCGATTGATTCGCCGTTATATTCGATAAGAGCACCCCATTGCGGATTACCGCAGCCGAAGTATCATCGCACGATGATTCAATGCCCAGAATGATGATGTTTTTATTCTTTTCCATCTAATAAGCAATATCTTAATAGGTTAAAATCTCATGTCCCGATTCAGTGATCAGAATCGTATGTTCCCATTGTGCCGAATCCGATTCATCTTCCGTAAAGATTGTCCAGCCATTATCCTCGTCGCAAAGAATATCACGTTTCCCGGCATTAATCATCGGTTCAATTGTAAACGTCATTCCCGGAACAAGCAACATACCTTTTCCTTTCATACCTACATGCTCCACATCCGGCTCCTCATGAAAAGCCAATCCGACCCCATGCCCGCAGAGTTCGCGAACCACCGAGTAGCCGTGTTTTTCCGCATGACGTTGCACTGCAAAGCCGATATCGCCGAGTGTATGCCAAGGTTGAGCCTGCTGAAGTCCCTTTTCCAAACATTCTTTCGCAATACGTACTAACTTTTCGCGTTCCGCACTCACCTTACCGATTTGAAACATTCGTGAGGCATCGCTAAAGAAACCGTTAAAAATAGTGCTCACATCTACGTTGATAATATCCCCCTCTTGTAGAATCTCTTCTTCCGAAGGAATACCGTGGCACACCACGTCGTTTATCGAAGTACAACAGCTTTTCGGGAAACCTTCGAAGTTTAGCGGAGCCGGAATAGCCCCATGGCTGAGTGTAAACTCATGCACCAGATTGTCGATTTCCAAGGTATTCATTCCTGCGTGAATTTCACCGACAAGCATATCTAGAATCCCTGTATTAATCATTCCACTTTGTCGGATACCTTCAATTTGTTCCGGCGTTTTAATTAAAGTTTTCCAAGGCACAAGGAAGCCTCGGTTTTGAAAAGAGAGCACCTTTTTATCCAAGTCGGTTAAGGGCTCACCTGGGCGAGTTCGCCAGCGTTTTTTTATTCGTATCATGAAGTATAAACTTTCGTCTTTTTAAAATCTCACCGCAAAGGTACAAAAAGTATACTAAAAGCGGATAAAAATCTCCCGAAATAGTAGGCTAAAACGAGAATATTTTAGTATTTTTGCACACCATTACTAAAAGAAAGCGCTATAAGTACTTTTAGAAAAATAATTTTAGTCATTCTCTATTCACTGGTCATCAGTTATTTAGGAGTGATTACTATGCTGAATATTCCCTATTTTCAGCGTAAGGTTACTGTTGTGATCACTCGCGAATTGAGTAACTATCTCGGCACAAAGTTGACTATCGACCGAGTTGACCTCGGATTGTTCAACCACATTATTCTCGATAATGTCAATTTAAAAGATCGACAAGGACATCCTCTTTTAAAAGCTTCGCGCCTATCTGCAAGTTTCGACCTTTTGCCACTCCTTACTCAGCAAAAGGTTTCTTTACGAAGTGTACAACTATATAATTTTCGCATCGCCTTAACGAAAACCAATCCCAATGCACCGTTAAACTGCCAATTTGTGATTGATGCCTTCAAAAGCAAGAAGCCTAAAAAAGAAAGTCACCTCGACCTGCGTGTAAACTCTTTATTGGTACGACATGGCAGCGTTTCGTACGATCTTCTTTCCGATCCCTATCAATTCCCTGATGAACTTGCAAAACGACGTTTTAATAGCCATCATCTAAGTCTTTCGAAGATACAAGCCTCTATCAGTTTAAAGCATCTTACCAACGATTCGTTGAGCGCCACCGTAAAACGATTGAGTTTTAAAGAACAATCGGGATTAGAGTTAAAGCGCCTGCATCTGAAAGTACATGCCAATTCACATAAAGCCCAAATAGAGGATCTCGATTTCCAACTTCCAAATACCCATTTACACTTTGCCCCAATTGAAGCCCATTACAAAAGCTTTAAGGCTTTGAAAAACATAGGTGACAGCATTCGTTGGCAATGTGAATTATTCCCATCCGAAGTACGGTTGAGCGACCTCGGCGCACTCGTTCCCGCCCTTCGTTCGATTGATTCCCCACTCTATTTCAATGCAAAATTCGAAGGCTCGTTGAACGACCTTACCCTGAAGAATCTCTATTTAGCCACTTCGCACGACGAGATAAGCCTCTATGCACGTGCCCAAATGTCCGATCTGCTAAAGAAACAGCCTAAATACGTTGATGCAGAAATCACTTCTTTGCGACTTTCGGAGTATGCGCCGAATTTTATTTTCCGTGCACTTAGTAGCTTCGGCATCAAGCAAGCCCCCATTTGGAATAGATTGGGAACTATTCAACTCAAAGCGCATGTGGATGGTTATCTTGCAACTAACCTAAAAGCCAACGTTTCTTTGTACACTGCACTCGGTACATTGAAAGCCACTGCCCATTATCGGAAAGTCTACACTGCAGAGAAAACCTCTCATATTGAGGTGCATGCACAAACCGATGAAGTAAATTTAGGTAAACTTCTCGATAAAGAGATCTTTGGCTTAGCGGCTCTCGATGCGAAAGCCAGTGGTACTCTTTCTAACGGAAAATTTTCTTCTTTCAAGATTCAAGGAACCGTTCCTCATATTCAATATAAAGGGCACGACTACCAAAAGGTTGCTGTGGATGGCCTTTATAGCTCAAAAGGTTTCGATGGCCTAGTAAGTATAGATGATGAACTCATCAAGATGGATGCCAAAGGTTTATTTAACCTGATAGGTAAGCAACGCGAATATCATCTCAATGCCCATGTACAACACTTTAAGCCCTATCAAATGGGGCTTATAAAGAATCACAAAGAGACTATTTTCTCATTCAATGTAAATGCCAATCTTCAAGGTAATAAGGTGAATGATATATTAGGCGCCCTTTCTGTGGATTCGTTGATTTTGCATAAGCCTGATGGAAAAAGATTAATTGACCACATGAACCTTCGTGCTTACCAAGAAGGCGGCGTACGTAAGATAGAAGTTCTCGCTCCTTTTCTTGCGGGGCATGCCGAAGGCCACTTTGAATATAGCACCCTGCCCAATAGCATTGCTCAGATGCTTAGCAAGTATACCCCATCACTTCTCGATATCAGTAAACAGGCAAAGCCTCAAAACAATATAACTTTCAGTTTCGTTTTCGAAAATACCGAACCTCTTACTGAGCTGCTCGATATTCCGCTAACCATTTATCAACGAGCTAGTTTGAATGGTTTTATTGATGATGCCACCCATACCCTGAAAATAGAAGGCGATTTCCCCAGCTTCGACTATGGTACGATGAGACTGCGTCATACCACTTTGCGTTGCGAAAATACCCCTCAGCATTTCAATTGCAGCATTGGTGGGGGACTTCTTATGCGCAATGATCTGCCTCTCAATTTAGCCCTACAGGTAGAAGCGACCGAAAACCAACTTACCGCCTCCATGCATTGGGAGAACCAAGATAAGATACTCTATCGCGGGCAACTTACCACCGAGGCGAAGCTCACTCGTGATCCCTTAACCCGTCGTGTTACAGCCAACATACAGATTAACCCTACAGAAGTAGTTCTTCACGACTCCATTTGGCAAGTTAGCAGGGCTCAGATACAAATAGATAGTGCCATCCATGTGCAAAACTTCGAACTAGCTCATGCCCGCCAACATATCCGTGTAGAAGGTATTGCCTCTCGCAGTGCCAATGATTCTCTTGTAGCAGAACTTGAGCAAGTAAATCTCACGCATATTTTTAATATACTAAACTTTCATCCTATTGAGTTTGGTGGCATTGCTACCGGTCGTGGTGTTGCTCATCATCTTCTCAGACAACCTATCATCGAAGCTAAACTCGAAATACCGTCTTTCAAAATCAATTATGCAGATGTAGGACATGCTTTTGTAAAAGGATATATCGATCTGCCTAACGACGACATCGTGATAACCGGTGATATGGAAGAAAAAGATCTCAGTACTACGCACGTTGTTGGAAGCGTATATCCAAAACGAAAAGGACTTGACTTGCATATAAAAGCCAAACAAACCAATGTAGCGTTTATACAGCCCTATGTGAAAACCATTATTTCCGAATTACGCGGGCGTGCCACCGGAAACTTCCGACTTTTTGGCGGCTTCAAAACCCTCAATGTAGAAGGTGACGGCGTGGGCGATGCTTCCTTTAAAATTGACCTTCTTGGAGTGACCTATTCCCTTCGCGATTCCATCCACTTGCGCCCCGAAGAGTTTTACCTCACCAAAGCCAAAGTATACGATGCCGAAGGGCATCCCGGCACTGTCGATGCACGCCTCAGGCATAAAAACTTCCGCAACTTCAACTACTCCCTCCGTGTGCAAGCCGAGGATATGCAAGTGATGAACCTGCGCGAATCGTTCGACCTCCCCTTTTATGGCCGCGTTTATGGTAATGGTAATGCCTATCTTACAGGTAACGATCGTCGACTCGATATCACCGCAGCTATGCAAACTACCGATAAAACTGAGTTTTGCTACAAACTTACCGAAGCACGTGCAGCCGGTGATAATCGTTTTGTACATTTTATTGATAGCCATACCCCGAAAGATACCCTGTCAACTCCCGTTGTTCCTGCTGTGCCCGAGAAGGAGCAGATGGATGTGCGTCTCAACCTTCTTTGTGATGCCGGACCACAGAGCGTAATGAAAGTGATTATCGACCCCAAGGCAGGTGATTATATCAGTTGCACCGGCACCGGCAACATCCGTATGGAATATTATAACAAAGGCGATTTGCAAATGTTTGGTACCTATACCTTAAATCAAGGTGTTTACAAATTCTCCTTACAAGAAGTTATTCGTAAAGATTTTACGATGCGAAGCGGTAGCAGTTTAACCTTCAATGGCAATCCCTATTCAGCTAATTGCGACATACATGCCCTTTATACCGTAAACTCCGTATCTTTACGCGACTTGGGTACCGATGTAGTAAGCGCGGTACAAAATGCACAAACCAATGTACGTGTAAACTGCCTGATGGACATCACCGGAGCCATCTCCCAACCCGACATTCGTCTGGGTATTGAGTTGCCCAACGAAAATGAAGAAGTACAACGTGTGGTACGTAACTTCATCAGCACCGACGACCAGATGAACATGCAAATACTCTACCTCTTAGGTATTGGGAAATTCTACACCCCCGACTATGCCAACCATACCGGGCAGAGCTCCAATGCTATGAGTTCCGTACTCTCCAGCACCCTTTCCGGTCAGCTCAACAGCATGCTCTCGCAAGTAATCGGCGTACGCAACTGGAACTTCGGAGTCAACGGATCTACCGGTGAACAAGGATGGACCGATATGGAACTTCAAGGCATGCTTTCCGGACAACTACTCAATAACCGCCTCTTGCTCAACGGCAACTTCGGTTACCGCGGTGCCGCTACTACCAGCAGTACCACTACAACTACTGCCCAGCAGACCGGCTTCATAGGCGACTTCGACCTAGAATATCTCCTAACCAAAGGAGGTGATATCCGTATGAAGGCCTACAATAAAAATAACGATCGCTACAGCACCAAGCAAACGCTCAACACCCAAGGTATCGGCGTAATCTTTAAGCGCGACTTCGATTCGTACTTAGAGCTACTTCCTTGGCACAAAAAGAACCGCAAAAAGAACTTAAAATGAAAATACTTTTTCAATCCCTAGCTAGTGGTAGCAGTGGCAATTGCTACTACATAGGTACCCATACAGAAGGCATTCTTGTGGATGCCGGTATTCCGGTGCGTCAAATAAAGAAGAATCTAAAAGAACTGAAACTCGGTCTAGAGAATATCCGTGGGGTCATCATCACCCACGACCATGCCGACCATATAAAAAGCGTAGCCACCTTAGGCGATAAGTATCATCTTCCCATCTATTGCACCGCCCAGACCTTCCTTGGCATCAATCAGAATAAATGTATCAAAGAAAAACTTTCGAATGCCGCCACACGGTTTATTCAGAAAGAAGATCCTTTCAGCATTGGTGACTTGCAAATTACCGCCTTCGAAGTGCTTCACGATGCAAACGACAACGTAGGTTACCTCATCGAAACCCCTGCTTATTGTGTTGATCCGTTTACAAAAGCCTCACCCGCTGTAAATTTTTGCTTTCTCACAGATGTAGGGCGTATCACCGAACGAGTTATTCGCTATATCACCCGTGCCAACCACCTGATACTCGAAGCCAATTATGACGACGAGATGCTCGCCATGGGCCCCTATCCCGAATTTCTGAAAAACCGTATTCGTGGTGAGAGAGGTCACCTATCAAATACCCATTCTGCCGAATTTCTCACCGATCATATTGCCAACCGCGCTCTCGACAACCCAGCAGGACGTCTGCAGCACGTGTGGCTCTGTCATCTTTCACAAGAGAACAATCATCCCGAATTAGCGCTTAAAACCTTCGATCAGCGCTTGCGTAGCCTAGGTCTTGTTATCGGTCTCGACCTTCAGCTCACCATCCTTCGGCGTACCAGTCCCACAGAATCCTACGAAGTAGGTCTCGAATGAACAAAAAACGCCTATCAGTCGAAGAAAGTCGCTAAAACATTTGTTTCTTTCAGAAAAAGTCTCTATCTTTGCACCCGCAATTGTAAGAATAGCGATACGCAAGCACTCTTAGCTCAGTTGGTAGAGCAACTGACTCTTAATCAGTGGGTCCAGGGTTCGAATCCCTGAGGGTGCACCAAAACGAGACGCAAAAGCTATTATAACAAACGCATGCATTCTTAGCTCAGTTGGTAGAGCAACTGACTCTTAATCAGTGGGTCCAGGGTTCGAATCCCTGAGAGTGCACCAGCAGCATCGCTCCGATGAACAAAATTGTTCATCGGAGCGATGCCGTTTTGTGTCATTATGTCGAGAATCGACAACTTTTCGGTATGATCTTAAAAAAGCTTCAACCCTTCAAAAATGGGATTAAAATCCTGTTATATAAGTTTTTAAGCCCTGAATGGTTTATGTATAATGTTTCAGCTATATTTCAGGACTGTAAGCGTCTCCGCAGCGGCGTCTTGTGGGTATTGGAATCCGAAAGTCCGATTGAATGATTGGTGCCAACAACAAATTTTTCGGGAATGCAGATCCGGCTTCATCGGCAGGGGATATTATACGATAAGAACGAATTCAATATATAAAAAGAAAGCTAGCTAACTTGAAGAACTATGAATAGTTCTTCAAGTTAGCAGTAGGGCAAAATAAAAAAAGCAGTAGGGCTTTTTCTATTTTGCCCTACTGCTTTATAAATTTAGATGCGGATGAAATTTCTATTTCTTACGCTAGAATTTCGGAAAAGAAGCTTTTCTATTTAAATTGAAAAGCCCTTCAATCGATCAATAGTTCTACCGGACAATGATCGGACCCCATCACCTCATTGTGAATGCTTGCAGCGCTCACTCGCGAGAGCAATTGCGCAGAGGTAAGGAAGTAGTCGATACGCCATCCGGCATTCTTGCTACGCGCCTGAAAACGGTAGCTCCACCAAGAGTAAGCGCCTTCGAGTGTGGGAAAGAAATGACGGAAGGTATCTACGAAGCCTGCATCCAATAATTGTTGAAACTTACTGCGTTCCTCGTCGGTAAAGCCGGCATTCTGTCGGTTCGATTTCGGATTTTTCAAGTCAATCTCACGATGCGCCACATTTAAGTCGCCACACACGATAACCGGTTTAGCGGGTCGATACCCTACTCCTTCAGATGCAGGTGCTTCCCCACGTTCCAACTTTTGCAAATATCCGCGGAAGTCGTCTTCCCAGGTCATACGGTAAGTCAAACGACGCAGTTCATCTTGCGAGTTAGGGGTATAGCAAGTTACGAGATAAAAGTCGGCCATCTCCAACGTAATCACCCGCCCTTCCTGATCGTGCTGCGCCAGACCTAGGCCATAAGAAACGCTCAGCGGGGTATGTTTACTGAAAATAGCAGTACCTGAATATCCTTTCTTCTCAGCATAGTTCCAAAAACTCTGGTAACCTTCAAGCGGAAGGTCGATCTGTCCGGCTTGCAATTTTGTTTCTTGCAGACAGAAGAAATCGGCGTCTGCCGCAGAAAAGAAGTCTAGAAACCCCTTTTCGCGGCAGGCCCTTAAGCCATTTACATTCCAAGAAATGAACTTCATCGGCATGTATTTACTTTTTTACAGGAGTGATTGCTTTTTTACGAAGCGGAAGAGTTTTAGACTTCTCTGAAGCAGGTGTTGCTTTTGTTGCTTTAGCTTCTTTAGCAGCCACTGCGCTCTTTACTGCGGCAGAAGCATCTGCTGCCTCATTTACAACTTCCAACAATTCTACCTCAAAAATCAATGTAGAGAAAGGAGGAATGCTACCTGATTCGCGTGAAGCATAACCTAACTCTTGAGGAATATAAAGTACCCATTTTGAACCAACAGGCATCATAGTCAACGCTTCTGTCCAGCCCTTAATTACACGATCGGCTTGAATGGTAAGAGGCTCTTTGCGCTTGTAAGAGCTATCAAACTCAGTGCCATCGATCAGTGTACCACGATAGTTCACCTTTACGCGATCACTTGCCTTAGGTTTCGCACCAGTACCCATGGTGAGCACCTTGTATTGCAATCCGCTAGCAGTAGTTTGAATGCTATCTTTTGTTTTATTTGCAGCCAAGAAGTCGATACCTTTTTGTTTGTTAGCACCGAAACGCTCTTGCATCACTTCGTCTTTAATAGCCGCCATCGCAGTATTCAAATACGCATCATTAGTTTTACCGGTACGAACTTCTTCACCTGCTACCGAAGTAATGAAGCCTTCTACCATTGCTTGCTTATTGAGCGAATGATGATCGGTAACTCCTTTAAATAAATCTTCATTTACACTTTGAAAGATTTGGTTCATCACTTGATCACCAATCTGTTGACCGGCTAGAAAAGCACGTTCTTTAGGAGTATGCTCTACGGCACCTGCACGGATACCGGCGATAAAGTCGGCATAAAAGGCAGTATCGACCGACAAGCGTTGCACTGCATAGTTCTTCAAACCATTGGTGTTAGCTACACCCAATGCATACGATACAGAGTCGATACGGCTAACTAATGGATTTTTCACTGTAGCTGGCTTTGCGACTTCTGTCTGAGCTGTTTTTTTGTCTTTCTTCTTTGCAGAAGCCGTGGTTACTGTGCCCGCTGCAAGAAGCAGTGTAGCGGCACAAAACATTTTTTGTTTCATTTTTCTTGTTTTAATTTTTAGTTTATATATACTTATTTTTTAGGATTCGAAAAGACGACAGACACAAGCTCGTGCTTGCGCAATTAGATCCTTAGGTGCAAGTTTAAGTTGCAGTCCGCGTTGGCCTGCAGAGACAAAGATTTGGTTATGTTCCAAGCAACTTTCATGTATAAAAGTAGGGAATGATTTCTTCATTCCAATGGCAGTACATCCTCCACGGATATAGCCGGTTAGAGGAAGCAAATCTTTCATCGGGATAAGATCGCAGCTTTTGTTGCCACTCACCTTGGCAGCCAACTTTAAGTCGACTTCCTTATCACCGGGAAGTATGCATACAAAATAGCCGATTTTATCGCCTTGGAGTACTAAGGTTTTGAATACCTGACTGATATTCTCTCCTAACTCGTCGGCAATATGTTGTGCATCAAGATGTTCCTCGTCTACGGGATAAGGAACAAGCTCGTAGGCTACTTTAGCCTTGTCCAACAGACGAGCTGCATTGGTTTTCTGAATTTTTGCCATTTTATTTATAGAATTCCAATTCTTCTTTTAAATAACGAGCGGTATAACCCTTCCCTTCGGCCACAAGTGCTTCGGGAGTTCCTGCAAACAACAGCTGTCCGCCTTCGCGACCGCCTTCAGGCCCCATATCAATGAGGTGGTCGGCGAGCTTTATTACATCGAGGTTATGCTCGATGACAATTACGGTGTTGCCTTTGTCGACAAGGCGACTAAGTACATTCATCAATACCCGTATATCTTCAAAATGCAATCCGGTAGTAGGCTCATCAAGAATATAAAGCGTTTTTCCGGTGTCACGCTTCGAAAGCTCGGTAGCAAGTTTCACACGTTGACTTTCGCCACCGGAAAGCGTGGTAGATGATTGTCCTAAACGAACATAGCCCAATCCGACTTCTTGTATCGTTTTTATTTTATGCAGGATAGCCGGCACGTTTTCAAAGAATTCTAC
>JAGPIY010000049.1 GCA_018054715.1 Bacteroidaceae bacterium | reverse complement strand
AGATTATGCAAGTACAAGATGCGTGCTAATGTAAAGTAAGGATAACGTGTGAGTACGTTACGTAGCGTGTACAGCGTATCTCGGTTGAGCTCCTGGGGATGCTGCGCGAGGTGCAAGAGCTGCTTTGCATTAGTATTCATAGCTTTCAATTTTAGGTTACCAGTTGGCAACAGTTGCATTAAAGATTTGTTCTGTAATGTCTTTTACCATTTCTGCGATTAAGTCGTCTTGTACGGATGCTAATGTTTGTGTTGCATCGTAGGTGCGGTATGCTGTAAATTTCTTTTCGAAATCTTCTTCGTGCTTTTTGTTATTGATAAAACGCACATTGACCTCTATTTCTAACTTTACTTCAGAGGCATAGCCGTCTGTTTTTACAGCTTGGTTGATTTGTCGATAACCTGTAATTTCTCCTTTTATCTCTAAATCACCTCCTTTGTTGATTTGTTTGAGTTTGGTTTGTCGAGCAAAGATATCTGTTAATCCTTCGTTGAATGCTATGCCTAGAGGTGCGTATACATAATCGGAACGAATTGGAAAGTCGCTGATGCTGATGGTTCTTGTTACTGCATAATCAACAGAGGATCCGTTGAAGCTATACGATACGGAGCATCCCGCAACTACTAGGATAAGCAGGCACGAACAAATGCTGACCCAGAGATGGGTTGTCTTTTTTGATCTTTTCATGAGCTGTTACTTGTCGAGCCCGTAGGCTTTTATCTTGCGATATAATGTGCGCTCAGAGATGTGTAAATCTTGTGCGGCTTGTTTTCGTTTACCGTGATGGCGTTCTAATGCTTTTTCTATCATTTCGCGCTCTACGTCGTTTAGTGAGAGTGGATCTTCTATAACCTCCGATGCATCTTGTACATCACCGTTGAGAAAATGAGATTTCTCGTGGGTATTGGATGCTTGTTCGATAAGCATGTGTTTATGCTGTGGAGCCAATGCTAAGGCATGAGGCTCGTGAATCAATGCATGCGTTGACTGCACGGGAGCGGTGGTAGTCTGAGTTTCTTTATTAGCTAATTCTTTTACCGTACTTTTGAGCTCATTTACTTCACGGCGAAGATCGAATAATACTTTATAGAGAAGTTCGCGTTCTGTTTCGAAACTTCCGGGATGATCTTGTCCCATAAGTGCCGGTACGCCCATTGTTGTATTTGGTATTGGGGTAAGATATCGCTCTAGCAGTGTAGCAGAAATTTCACGCTGTCGTTCTATAATGGAAATTTGTTCCGTTACGTTTTTTAGTTGTCGTACATTGCCGGGCCAAGGATATTGCATTAGCAATTCTTTAGCATCATCGGTCAGTACGATGGGCGGCATATGGTATTTCTCAGCAAAGTCGGCTGCAAATTTTCGTAGTAATAGTACGATGTCTGTTCCTCGTTTACGTAAAGGAGGAACTTGAATAGGTACTGTACTTAAACGGTAGAATAGATCTTCGCGGAAACGGCCTTTGCGGATAGCTTCCATGAGTCGTACATTGGTAGCTGCCACGACACGTACGTTTGTTTTTTCAACTCGGGAAGATCCTACTTTCATAAATTCACCACTTTCGAGTACTCGTAATAGCCGTGCTTGTGTAGCAAGGGGCAATTCTCCCACTTCATCGAGGAAGATAGTGCCTTTGTCGGCTTCTCCGAAGTAGCCTTTCCGCTCGCCAATGGCACCGGTAAAAGCTCCTTTTTCGTGCCCAAAAAGTTCGGAATCAATAGTCCCTTCGGGAATCGCTCCACAGTTTACAGCAACATATGGCCCGTGTTTACGCGGGCTAATTTGATGGATGATGCGTGGAAAGCTTTCTTTCCCGACACCACTTTCTCCGGTGATGAGTACAGTTAAATCGGTAGGTGCCACTTGTACGGCAATATCAAGTGCACGATGTAATTCGGTATCCATACCGATGATGCCGAAGCGAAGTTTCAGTTGTTGCAGGTCAGCGGCCATCTCTTTTTCTTTCCTTTTATTTGCGCAAAGGTACACAATTTTATTTGGATCGCAAAGTCCTCTTAAGAATTTTTTATTTTTGCACACAGCCTTTTATAAGCAAAAGGAATTGCTCCCGCCTGATAGCATGTGGCTACTAGGCGGGAGCAATATCGTTTTATTACTAAAGCGGCAGGCTAGTCGAGTTCTTGATCGGCCTCGTAGCCACCCATTTCGCGGATTGCATTTTTCAACATAGCAAACTGCTCGAAGAGATCGTGTACAGGCTTTTCATCGAGCTTATGCATCGGACTCTTGAGGTAGAAAGAAAGCCAATATTGGATTCCTCCTTTTCCGGCACGGCTTGCAAGATCACTAAGAAGTACAAGATCGAGCAAAAGGGGAGCTGCAAGGATACTGTCTTTGCAAAGGAAATCTACTTTAATTTGCATAGGGTAACCCATCCATCCGTATACATCTAGGTTGTCCCATCCTTCTTTATCGTCGCCACGAGGTGGGTAGTAGTTGATACGCACTTTGTGGAAGATGTTTTTGTAAAGACTTGGATATTCTTCACCATCGAGGATTGTCTCAATTACTGAAAGCTTGCTAACTTCTTTTGTTTTGAAGTTCGCAGGATCGTCGAGCACTTCACCGTCGCGGTTACCTAAAATGTTGGTAGAGAACCAACCATTCAGTCCTAACATGCGAGTTTTAAGTGCAGGAGCTAGTACGGTTTTCATCATGGTTTGGCCAGTCTTGAAATCCTTACCTGAAATAGGCACATTATGCTTCTCGGCAAAGTCCCACATGGCGGGGGTATCTACGCAAAGGTTAGGTGCACCCATAATGAATGGGCATCCTTCTGCAATAGCTGCGTATGCATAACACATACTAGGGGCAATGTTTTCTTTATCGTCTGCTTTCATCGCTTTTTCGAGCGCCTCGATAGAATAATGTACGTCTTCGTTTAGAGGCACATAGATTTCTGTACTAGCAGCCCAAATAACCACGATACGGTCACATCCGTTTGCTTTTTTGAAGTTGCGGATATCTGCACGTAGTTCTTCCATCAGCGCCCAACGACCTTTGTCTTCTTTAATATATGTGCCGTTAAGGCGTTTTACGAAGTTGTGATCGAATACAGCAGGCATTGGCTTGATAGCTTGTAATTCATCTTTTACAGGATTAATATCCTTCTCTTTGAGCACTTCTGCATGAATTGCAGATTCGTAGGCTGTATCGGGAAATATATCCCATGCGCCCAGAACGAGGTCGTTAAGATTGGATAACGATACTATCTCATTTATTTTTTTATATTGTTTTTGATCCCCTTTCCCAACACGCATGGTTGCAAGTTGAGTGAGTGAACCGACAGGCTCAGAAAGACCCTTGCGAGCCATGAGTACGCCTGTAATGAAGGTGGAAGTAACGGCTCCCAATCCTACGCATAATACGCCGAGCTTGCCATTTGCTGGCTTTACTTGTTTGTTGTCATTCATTTTTTTTTCTATTTTTTTTCTATCTAGAGAATGTTGTTTGTACCTTGTTATAGTAATAAATCTTCTAATTCTTTGAAATCTGCAATTATGGCATCACAAAGACTTTCGTCCTCTTCTTTCTCTTCCCAAGCAGGCCCTTTTAGCCAAATCGTATGGCAACCGGCTTTACGTGCAGGGAGTATATCTTTCGAGAACGAATCACCGATAACTACCACTTCTTCTGCTTTGAGTTGCAACGCTTCTACACCCAAAGTGAAGATTTTGGGATCTGGCTTGCGTACACCTACTACTGCTGATTCTATGATACTATCAAAACGGCAAAGTAAGTGAAAGTTTTCGAGAACAGTGCGAATATTGCCATAAAAATTAGACACAAGTACTAATTTGTGTTTAAAAGAAATCCTTTCGACTATATAATTGGTCTTTTTGACGACTTCCTGAACTCTCTTCATGCAGTACTGTGAGATGCTTTCAGCATATATTTCAGAATTTTCACAAGTAAGAAAATCTTTACTAATGAGGTAGTCTATTTGGATTTTTGTTTTTATTCTCAGTACATCGAGAAAATCATGTTCGGGCTTGATGAGTGGTTGTGTTGCTAAAGTACGTTCGCCTTGTACATAGGCTTCACGAAATTGTATTTTACTAACGGGTATTCCTACCGAGCAATAGCCTTCCCATAGCACTTCGGCCCAATGGCATCCATTTGTGTCGATCGTGCCTCCATAATCAAAAATAACGCCTCGTATGTGTTTGAATTCGGCTTTCATCTATTTTATATCTTCAGTAATTAATGACTTTTCTTTTTTTTCCTTAGGCGTTTTATTGCCGAATCGCATCAGGGCAATTCCGATTGCAATCCAACATAGCTCTCGTACACGAACGATTAAGCCAAGATAAATACCGAGTGAGGAGCGCAGTGCTAATTGTCCCATCACCAATGCAAAACCTCCTTCACGTGCTCCAAGTTGCATCGGGGAGAAGAAAAAGAAATTGGCGAAAAGACTGGTGAAGCTCTGAATCAGAAGACAATCGAAAAAGGATATGTTAGGAGCCAGAATTCCTAAAATAATCCATATTTCGAGGCAGTTAGTGATACGTGCTAGGAGCTCTAGCAGTAAGGCTCCGATAAAAGTACGACGATGTTGATTGTTTAGTTCTGCAATCTGTTGATCTATTTCACGGATGCTGTCAGCTTTTTCTTCACTGAATCGTATGGCCCATTTTTTTATAAAAGGAATCCTCTGACATAACTTTAACGTGCCTTTTGCCATGCCATTTTTATATCCTTTTAAAAAGAAATAAATGGCGAGGCTGCAAAAGATAGCTGCTGCAAAAAGAAACGATCCCATTGTGGCATCAACCGGATATAATATGAGGAACAATGGAATGGAAAGTAGCCAAAACCAGAAATGTGAGAAGATGTGGGTCATCACATACAGTATTACTTTACTTGTGGCTTTCTTTGCTCCAAGATAAGGAGTGAGTTCCATGATGCGATAGGGACCTCCTCCCATTAATCCGACAGGAGTTGCATAATTTAAAGCAAAACCGCTGATGGAGTATTTATAGAGTTTCCAGAAAGGAACTTTATTTTGCTTGTCATCGTGAACGATAATATACCATGACAAGGTATTCAATAAATAGATTCCGACCCAAAGAAGCATGATTAGAGGAAACCAATAACCAGCTCTTTTTAAATTCTTCAATAATTCCTCCCATTGCATATCGAATGTGAGTACCATAACTACGATTGCTATAATACCTATTGAAAGGAATAAATTTCGCCATTTACTGCTCATAAGCTTGTCTTTTATTTCTGTTTTAAGCTTGTTTAGCCTTATTTTTTATCTTTATGGTTAATTTGCGACAGAGTTTTTCGTGTGCATGTACTAGATATAAATACAATGCAAGCAAAATTGTCAATTCAAAAGCAAAATAGAACCAAGGTTCTCCTACAAGGAGAGAAAGGCTAAGCACAATAGCACGTGTGTTAAAAGTAAGTATGTTGCAGTACTTCATGAGAGGTAGGCTTCCTTTTCGAAAGTCTGCACGTACCCATTCCGGCAGCAAGTCTGCCGGTAAACCGTAGTTCTCCGGTGCGAGCTTGGTGGCTTCGTCTCCATAATATTGTTTGATATAACTAAAGAACTCTTGGCACTGTGGAGAACGTTTTTCTTGTTTACGGGTATAGCCTTTGTAGAAGTACTGAAAGGTTTTTCGGACAGGCTGCTTTGAGAAACTAAGCTCTTTATAAATTTTTTCTTGTAGACTAGCGTGATCGAGTTCGCTGCCTGCTTTTCCTTTTAAGAAGAATAGGTGTATGTTGCGATAATAATCGGCCATGCAGGCTTGTTGACTGTGAGCAAGCCCCGCTAAGATAGCTAAAATAAAAATGGTGAATCCCCAAGGTTGCGAGTTACAACCAAAAAGGTCGGTTAGAAATGTTGGAATTTGTTCGGGCATTAACCGGAGGCAAATAGCGATATAAATGCTTATAAACCAAAGATCGCCTGACGCTCCATCAAGGATACGGCCGAGTTCCGATTTTTGTCCGGTAAGTCGTGCTAACTGTCCATCAGCGCTGTCGTATGTATTGGCCCAGATGAGCAAGAAGATTCCTAAAAGAGTTATGCCAAAGTCCTGGAAATAGAAGCAAATTCCTGCTCCTATCCCCAAAAAGATGCTAAGGATAGTGATGGTATTCGGCGTAACCCCCAACCGTTGAAAGAATCGCGCCCATTGATATCCTACGGGGCGGTAGAAATGGATGTCGAGAAACTCTTCGGTATCAAGCGATTTTAATGAAGCTTCTAGATTGTTTCCTTTTTCTTTCATAATGTACTTATTTCTTTTAATGTTGACTCTTTCTTTAATTCGCCTAATGCTTCATTAGCTTGTTCTGATATTAATGCAGCTATAGCTTCTGAAGCTTCTTTAAGACACGGACTAAAACTAGGCCAGTCATTAAAATCGATGATTTGGATGGATCCATCCGGTGAGATAATTGCATCTCCGCCATATACTTGTAAGTTGAGTGCATGTGCAGCATGATGACAAATAGATTGCAACTCTTTTTCTTTAAAAGCGAATCCTTTTGTAGGTCCATTTAATGCTTCCAATCCAAATTTGCTGCCCTTTACAGTTCCTTCGCTATCTACCAATGTAGTAGGATATAGCCAATGAAAGAATCGGAGTTCGCTTTTGTTGCCGGATTGAGCAGGTGTGCTTACTCCATAAAATTTAATTAAATCTCCTTCAATATGTTCACAGACTACTGCGCTTTCAATATTACGTTTGGCAAATTGCGACAAAGCCGTTTCAGCTTCAGTGGAATTTGTAAGATAAACGACGTCCGATTTCTCTTGTGAATAGCCCATTCCACGTTTTAACCAGCAAGGGAAAAGAATATTTTCTTCTTGTTCTGCAAAAGGTCGATCGGTTTCTAGCAGATGACTTTTTGGCATGGGAATTTTTGAAGCTTTTAACAGCAAGGTCATATGCGTACGATTCGCGTTTCGAATTGAATCCGAAGAATTGATTACCTTGCTCCCTTCTTCTTCAAGATATTTTAAAATAAGTAAAGTCTCTTCTCTACGGCCCATACTGAAAGCGGTTGGGGCATAAAGTGATTGATTAAAAAGACGATCTTCGGTGAATGAAAGAACGGGATGCCCTAATTTTTCCAAGTTCTCTTTTACAGCAGAGAATATAGCTTGATCTGCATCTGCTCTGTTTGGAGAGAATTCTTTTCCTCTTTCTATGCCGATAATAGGGAATGGCTCTTTTACAAATTCTTCTGCTTTTACGATGTCGGAAGCATGATCTACATCAAGTATTTTGGAGAAGGGGTAGGCGATGAGTTGCATATTTGCTTCTACAAGTGCTTTTTGAAATTGTCTCATGCGTGTCATGCCATTTGCTTGGCATTGTTTAAGTACTTTAAAACATTTTGGAGAAAGTCCGTAGATACCTCCGGAGATGTAGTTACATGAATCATTCGAAGTATCGTAATATCCTGTAATTTGCATCTCTTCGTTGGCTGCTATATAAAGCGGCTTTTCATCATCAATAAAATCAGTAACAGCCATACAGCTATCAGCCTCTGCTTCTTTAAAATATTCTATGAAATATTGAAATTCGATTTCTTTAAAAATAGTATCTACTGTAGTGATACAGCATTTTTCTTCTTTGTTGAGATAGGGAATTAACTCATAGAGACTCTCCATGGAACCTGCGGTGGTCTTAACAATAAGCTGTAAAGGATAATGTTCAGCCAATTCATCTAAGTACACTTTCGTGGCAGGAGATAATTGATTGATAATTACCGTGATTTGCGTTGCTCCGCAATTCATAAAGGTATCCATAAGACGCTGTATCAGCGTACGGCCTTCTATTAAAACTAATGGTTTGGGTTGTTTTATCCCTTCTTGTGCTAATCGCGAGCCTTCGCCTGCAGCTATAATTGCAAAATTCACTCTTCGTCTAATTTTAGTTTATCACTGTCGTCACGGCGGTCGTAAAATTGCTTACGAAGTGGGTTGCGGTGTGCTTTATCATCTGATTGCCGTGTGCGAAAAATATCGATGGCCGCATAAATAGCTTGTCGGAAAGATTCTTCTGAAGCTATGCCTTTACCTGCGATGTCGTATGCTGTGCCATGAGCCGGTGAAGTCCGAATAATTGGTAATCCGGCTGTATAGTTAATACCTTCTTCCATTGCAAGGGCTTTGAAAGGAGCTAATCCTTGGTCGTGGTACATGGCTAAGATACCATCGAAATGAGTATATTTGTCAGAGCCAAAAAAACCATCTGCAGGATATGGCCCAAAAGCCTGTATGCCTTCATTTACTAGTTCTTTTATTGCAGGAATAATGATTTCCCCTTCTTCGCTACCTAGCAGTCCATCGTCGCCAGCATGTGGGTTCAGTGAAAGGATAGCAATGCGTGGACGTCCTTTCCCAAAATCGCGGCGTAGTGTTTGAGAGAAAATAGTAGCTTTTTCCTTAATAAGTTCTTTGGTGATTGAGGAGGCCACTTTTGCAATCGGTATATGCGTTGTAACAAGCGCTACACGTAAGGATTCTTTCATCAAGATCATTAATGATTTGTGTCCTTCGCCAAGTCTTTCTTCCAGATATTCAGTATGTCCGGGAAAGTGGAATTCTGTATTCTGAATAGTATGTTTGTTAATAGGGGCAGTTACGAGTACATCAATAGATCCTTCTCTTATATCCTTAACAGCGAGTTCAAGCCCAGCCAGTGCAGCTTCTCCTGCTTCGGCAGAGGGTTGCCCGATCTCTACTTTCAACTCGTCATTCGAAATGTCTATCAGGTAAAGCTTGTTGTTTGTAGCTTCGGAAACGTTTGATATGGTGCTGAAGCTTGTTTGCAAATTGAGCATCTTACGATGATAAGAAGCAGCTTTGCTTGATCCATATATAATCGGGGTACAAAGTTCTAACATCGTAGGATCTTCAAAGGCCTTGAGGATGACTTCATAGCCTACGCCATTTATGTCTCCATGAGTAATGCCTACTCGTATTTTGTTATCGTAATTCATCTTTAATATACGGTTTAGTTCTTAGTATCTTGATTTAATTCATTTTTAGCAGTAGAAAGCATTCCGCATGCGGCAAAAATATCTTCTCCTCGTGAAGCACGAATCGTACAGAAAATGCCATTTTTAGTTAAATAGTCTCGCAACTCGGTCATTTCTTTCATCTCTACTCCTTCAAGTGCAACATTTGGGATAGCATGGAAACGAATAAGGTTCACTCTGCAATCTACACCACGTAGTAATTTAATAAGTTCCTTTGCATACAAAGCAGAATCGTTAATTCCTTTAAAGACAATGTATTCAAACGAGAGGCGACGTTGTTTGCTCCAATCGTAGTTGCGGAGCAAGTTAACAATGTCGTGAATTGGGTATGCTCTTTCTGCGGGCATCAGTGAAGCACGTAAGGAGCTAACCGGAGCATGCAAGCTAATAGCAAGATGGCATTCACTTTCTTCGATGAAACGTTCCAGTCCTTTTTGAAGCCCAATGGTGGAAACTGTAATGCGGCGTGGACTCCATCCATATCCCCATTCTGCCGTAAGTATATTGAGAGCTTTTAATACCTGATCTAAATTATCAAGAGGTTCTCCCATACCCATCAACACAATATTTGTGAGAGTATCTCGTTCGGGCAGGGAGTAAATCTGATTTAAAATTTCGTCTACTGATAATTGTCCGGAAAACCCCTGTTTGCCAGTCATACAGAACTTACAATTCATTTTGCAACCTACTTGTGAGGATATGCACAACGTAGCACGCTCTTCATCGGGGATGTATACTGCCTCAATAAAATGATCTTTATTTGTTTTATAAAGGTATTTTATAGTGCCATCTACCGATCGCATAGCTTCTACAGGAACGCTTGCACCTACTATATATCCTTTCGACTTCAAGGTTTCACGATGCTTTTTTGAGAGATTGCTCATCTCATCGATGCTCTGCACCTGTTTCTTGTAAAGCCAATCTGCAATTTGTTTTGCAGTAAAACGAGGCATATCTAGCTTTTTCACCAGTAAAATTAATTCCTCTGGTGTCATACCTAGCAAGGCTTTGGGTCGCTCTATGAAGTCTTGCTGCTCTTCCATTATTATTTATTCTTTCTTATTATTTATATTCGCTTGCAAAATTAGATAAAAAAAATGAGATAATAGAATTAGAAGGTGAAAAAGTTTATATTTAACCCCGTTTCGAACAGAAAAACAAGTTTTCTTTTTTTTAGCATATTAATTTCGAAAAGATTCATTATATTTGCACGCATAAACCACTTAAATAAGTTCTAGATGGCAGATGACAAAAAAATAATCTTCTCAATGGTTGGTGTAAGTAAAGCTTTCCAACCCAATAAATATGTACTCAAAGATATCTATCTTTCATTTTTTTATGGTGCAAAAATAGGTATTATAGGCTTAAATGGATCTGGTAAATCCACTTGCATGAAGATTATTGCAGGGCTAGAAAAATCATATCAAGGAGAAGTAGTTTTTTCACCTGGATATTCAGTTGGATATCTTTCTCAAGAGCCGGAATTAGATCCTACTAAAACGGTAAAAGAAATAGTGATGGAAGGAGTTCAGCCGGTGGTAGATGCATTAGCTGAATATGAAGAGATAAATCAAAAATTCGGTTTGCCTGAATATTATGAAGATACTGAAAAAATGGATAAA
>JAGPIY010000048.1 GCA_018054715.1 Bacteroidaceae bacterium | reverse complement strand
ATCTTGACAAATTTCAAGAAACGCTGCAAGAGGTTATTAACTATATTAACAAAGAAAAGTCAGCAATAGAAGATACAGAACAAGAAAGTGCACTTTTTGAACCGAACAGCAAAACAGACTCCGCATTTGCCGGATCCTCTAAAATTGACCTTGATATCGATTTTTAAGATAAACATTTGGCTGTTTGAAAAAAAACGCGTATCTTTGTGGCGCTTTTTTGCAACGACAGGGGTCTACATAGGCACTTCGTGTGATGGCGAATTAAGCAGAGAATACTTAATTTAGAGTAACACAAAACATCTCAAAAATGAAATCAATTGAAGTTAAAGGCACACTCAGAGCCGATCTGGGAAAAAAAGGAAGTCGCGAAATTCGTAAGACCGACGCTGTACCTGCAGTTATTTACGGTAGCCAAAAAGACGCTGAAGGTAAAACAATTGTAACACACTTTACTGTAACAAACGATCAGCTCCGTAACTTAGTTTACTCTCCTGAAATTTTCTTGGTAGATCTTACTATCGACAATACAAAATGCAGCGCTATCTTAAAAGATATCCAATTTCACCCTGTAACCGACCGTATTTTGCACGTTGACTTCTACGAAGTAAACCCAGAGCAACCTATTATTATGGAGGTTCCTGTTGCGCTTAACGGATTAGCAGAAGGTGTGAAAGCCGGTGGTAAGCTACAACTTACTCTTCGCAAATTGAAAGTACGTGCTTTAGCTAGCCTCATCCCTGAGAAGTTAGATATTAACGTTGCTGCACTTGGCCTAGGAAAAACTATTCAAGTTGGCGAACTTTCATTTGAGAACCTCGAAATCGTAACAGCTAAAGAAGCTGTAATTTGCGGAGTTAGACTAACTCGTGCTGCTCGTGGTGCAATGCAAAAAAGCAACTAATCTTTATTTATAAGACAAAACTTTGTGAAGTACTTAATTGTTGGGTTGGGCAATATTGGAAACGAATATTGCGAAACCCGCCACAACATAGGATTCCGAGTATTGGACGCTTTTGCAAAAGCGTCCAATCTTGTTTTTCAGACAGAGCGCTATGGAGCTGTAGCACGAACCAAAATAAAAGGTCGTGAGCTTGTCTTCTTAGAGCCTTCTACCTACATGAATTTAAGTGGAAATGCGGTTCGCTATTGGATGCAACAAGAAAAAATTGCAGTAGAAAACCTACTTATTGTAGTAGATGACTTAGCACTCCCCTTTGGTACATTACGGCTAAAAGGAAAAGGCAGTGATGCTGGACACAACGGTTTAAAGCATATTGCCGAAACGTTGGGTACACAGAATTATGCACGACTCAAATTTGGTATCGGAAATGATTTTCCGCGTGGAGGGCAAATCGATTTTGTACTTGGACATTTTACCAAAGAAGATCTTACTACGATGGACGAACGAATAGAACTTGCCATCGAAGTTATTAAAAGTTTCTGCCTTGCAGGATTGGCTATAACCATGAATCAATACAACAAGAAATAAGATACTGAGATGGGAAACGAAGCTAGAATAGATAAATGGTTATGGGCTGTACGCATCTTTAAAACGCGCACAATCGCCGCAGAAGCATGCAAACGAGGGCGCATCATGATAAAAGGAGGACTCGTAAAGCCTGCTCGCATGGTAAAAGCGGGAGACGTGATTGAAGTAAGAAAGCCCCCTATTGTTTATTCTTTCAAAGTTATCCAGCCTATAGAGAAACGCGTAGGAGCTAAATTAGTTTCCGAGTTTATGGAAAACGTAACAGCGCCAGATCAATACGAGATTTTAGAGATGAGCAAAATCGCAGGATTCATTGACCGCCAAAGAGGCCTTGGACGTCCAACAAAAAAGGATCGACGGGAACTAAGTGAATTTACCTCACCTAATGAAGATGAATTCTCTTTCGATTTTGATTTCGAAGAAGAGTAAGACTCTAAAGAGGAATCAGCAAATGCACATCTTCTTCCTTTCCGACAATCCAAACGACATCACCTTTTTGAAAAACTTCATTCACTGAAGGAGAAGCATAAGAATCATCACCTCGCTCAAGACCAACCACTAAGCAACGATGTTGTTCGCGCATTCCACTTTCACGAATTGTTTTTCCTAATAATGGAGATTGTTCTTTTATCACAATAGAACGAAGTACAATTGTGTTCTCTAACGAATCATCCTTCTTAGAAATCTCTGCAGATATAGAAAGTGCATGACAAAATTCATCCAAAGAATCATCGGTGCCAATCACTTGTATTTCATCACCCGGGAATAGGCAAATCCGTCCACCTGGAATATCTATTCTGCGATTGCCACGAACAATACTTACAATATGCACTCCATAGGATTTCCCTAAATTCAATTCGGCTAACTTTTTTCCAGCCCAAGAAGAGTCAGGAGGCACTAACAGTTCCGCCAAATGCAAATCACGAGACAATAGCCCTCCTGCATAAGCCGGTTTCTTTTTATTTGCATCCCTCTCTTTCGAATGGAAGTTACGCATAAACTTCCTTTCTATAATAATAGATTGCTTCTTCAATCGCCTGCTATACACCATACCCAAAACAAGTAATGAGGCCAATAAAAGAACAAATCCAATAGAAAGTGTAAAGAAGGCCGAAATTACAAAGCTAACAAGCGACAAGGCCACAAGCCATTTAAAAACTAATAAAGAGACCAACAATCCATGATTCATCGTGCGATCGTTCCATAAGGTCTTAAACTCTTCCGAACGATTCTTTTTCACAACAATAGCACGCAAAAAAGGAGAAGTCAATAACAAGGTTAAGCCACAACCTATCCATTCAGCCCAAAACGACTGAATCGTGGTCTGCAAAGTGGGTCGTAAAAATTGTAAACAGAATATTATTATAGCTACCGTTACAATACTATAAATGAGAATCATACGAGTCACTCCAACTAACAGAACTTTCCAATTGCTCTCATGATTTACCGCCTGAGAACCTGCCGAGTAGCGATCGAACAGAAGCAGCCAAGAAGCAGGCATTGTTCGAGAAACCCATCCATAAAAAGGGCCGGCTAACTTCATAGAATATGGAGTTAGAAAAGTAGTAATTACAGAAACCGCCACAACAATTGGATAAAGGAAAGAACTTGTAACACCTAGCGAAACGCCTAATGTGGCAATAATAAAGGAAAATTCACCTATTTGCGTCAAAGAGAATCCACACTGAATAGCCGTTTTTAAAGGTTGTCCGGAAAGAAGCACTCCAATTGTACCAAAAAAAGCCTGTCCAATAACCACTGTTAAAATAATGGCAACGATTGGAATTGCATAAGTAACAATCATACTAGTATCAACCATCATACCTACGGACACAAAGAAGATTGCCCCAAACAGGTTTTTCACAGGAGTTACTATATGTTCTATTTTCTCAGCCTCAACAGTTTCTGCAAGAATAGATCCCATTATAAAAGCTCCAAAAGCTGCTGAAAAACCGACCTTTGCCGCAATAATAACTAAAATGAAACAAAAACTTAAAGCAACTAGAAGCAACGTTTCATCATTCATAAAAGCACGCGTCTTTTTAAAGAACGTGGGGATTAAATAAATACCTACAACAAACCAAAGTACTAGAAAAAAGAAAAGTTTTGCCAGACTTAGAACAAGCTCTCCACCTTGAAAGGAAGAACTCACGGCCATTGTAGAAAGCATTACCATCAAGACTATTGCTAATATATCTTCCAATATCAGAATACTTAATACTAAACCGGCAAACTTTTGCTGCCGCAAACCCATATCATCGAACGCCTTGTAGATTATTGTCGTAGAAGACATTGCAATCATTCCTCCTAAAAAGATGCTATTCATCCTGCCCCATCCGCAAAGCAATCCAACAGCAATTCCACAAAGCATCATACAGAATACAATGGTGCAAGTTGAAATTATAGCGGTACCTCCTACTTTCATAATCTTTTTAAAGCTAAACTCAAGCCCCAAAGCAAAGAGTAAAAAGATTACTCCAATATCAGCCCAAGTTTTTACATTGGCAATATCCGTTACAGAGGGTAAAAAAGCGATATTTGGAGCAGCTAAAAATCCGGCCACAATATAACCGAGCACAAGAGGTTGTTTCAGTCTTTTAAAGATAAGAGTGAAAATACCTGCATAAGTCAATATTATAGCAAGATCTGTAATAAGAGGAGCAACGTGATTCATAAATTCACTTTGCGGTTAGTTCTACAATCTTTGCTATCACTTGTGCCGATTTTTCAAGAGAGGAAACAGGCAAAAACTCATAGCGTCCATGAAAATTCACGCCACCTGCAAATATATTCGGACAAGGTAAACCCTTAAACGATAGTTGCGCACCATCTGTTCCTCCTCGAATTGGTTTTATGATAGGAACGACTTCACATTCTTTCATGGCCTGAGATGCTAAATCGATGATGTGCATTACAGGTTCAATCTGCTTACGCATATTATAATATTGATCGTGAATCTGCAAGGAAAAAATACCCATCCCAAACTTCTCATTGCAATTATCTACTAACGTTTGCATCATCTGCTTACGCTCTTCAAAACGAGAGGTATCATGATCGCGTATTATATAGTTCAATTCTGTTAATTCGACATCCCCACTCAAACCGTTTAGATGATAGAATCCCTCATAGCCTTCTGTGGTTGCAGGAGTTTCATCAGAAGGAAGCGATGCAATAAATTCTTGAGCTAAAAGCATTGAATTACGCATTTTATCTTTTGCTGAGCCCGGATGTACATTACGTCCTTTTACAAAAACAGTAGCTGACGCCGCATTAAAATTCTCAAATTCCAATTCACCCAATTCACCTCCATCAATTGTATACGCCCATTGAGCTCCAAAACGTGAGACATCAAATTTCTTGGCTCCCAAACCAATTTCTTCATCCGGGGTAAATGCAACACGTACTTTCCCATGTTTTATCTCAGGATGTTGCTTTAGATAGCTGCAAGCTTCCATAATTTCTGCAATGCCTGCCTTATCATCCGCACCAAGTAAAGTATGCCCATCGGTTACAATTAAATCGTCGCCTTTGTACTTAAGAAGTTCTGGGAAGTCAGAGGGAGAAAGAATTATACCTGCATCCTTATCAAGAGGAATATCCACTCCTTTATAATTAGATACGATAGAAGGTTTCACGTTTTCTCCAGTCATATCGGGACTTGTATCTAGATGAGCGATAAAACCTATTACAGGAACTTCTTTAGTCGTATCCAGATTACTTGACAGAGTTCCAAAAAGATATCCACTGTCATCAATAGAAATATCTTCAAGGCCTATCTGTTTCATTTCTGTTTGCAGATAATTGGCAAAGTTTAGTTGGCCATTGGTACTTGGAGTACAGTCGGCAGCTTCATCACTCTGAGTATTGAAACTTGCATATTTTAGAAATCTAGCTACTATTTGCTTCATAATTGATTAACTTTAGGCAACAAAGGTAATTAAAAAATCCTAGATCAGCAAGGCTCTACAAAAAAAAGGATGCTTTTTAGAAGCATCCTTTTTTTTGTAAAATGGTTTTTAAAAGTCATGGAGATTCCAGTTCTCCTTATATTCCAAATAAGGCCTACCATCTTCCTTTGAAAAACGAATCGGAAGCCAAATATAACGAGAATCGGCAAGCGAATAAGGTCGCCATTGATCGGCCATAAATATGAAATGCGATCTCTTACCATGCACTTTTAATACATAAGTTGCTTGCCCTCCAAACGTATTAGATGCATTTTCACCCACACAGGGATTTCCATGTTCAGTCCAAGTGCCCAAAACCGAAGAAGAAGAAAAGAGCCGTGCGGCATTAGGATCCCAGCCAGTACAACCAGAAGTAATCATCCAATAAGTACCTTTGTGCTTGAACATTGTCGGCGCTTCATTCTGTCCACCTGGAGCCACACGCACAAAGCGACCCGTATAAGAAAGATAATCGGGAGTAAGCTCCGAAATCATTAAGGTCAAGTTTTCTTCAGAAGAAGTTATTTGATATGCCTTGCCATTGTCATCTAAGAATAAAGTCTGATCACGAGACATTTGTCCTCCTTCAAAATCTTTTTGAAAAAGAAGTCCTTGCTTTATTTTTCTACGCCAAGAAGGAGTCCACCAGGGATTTATCTGAGTATCATAATCATCTGCCGAAAATTTGATGGTACGCTCTGAATCGGGCATATTAAGAGGATATTGACCTGAGTTTAAACGGAAACTTCCAATATACTTATAAGGTCCTTCCACACGATCACTTTGAGCAACCGCTGCACGAGCCGCCTCATAACCACGACCCTTTAATTCTAGATGAAACCAAAGGACAAATTTCTTTGTTGATTTATTGTAAATTACTTTAGGACGCTCCATAATGCAACCTGCCGCTATTTCGCTTTTTTCATCAGAACTGACCTGCAAAGCAACACTCTCATAACGCCAATTGTAAAGGTCTGTACTTGAATAACAAGCTATCCCAACTTCCGTAGAATAACCTCTAACAGGACGGTGTTCTCCAAACCAGTAATATTTCCCTTCAGAATAAAGGACTCCTCCTCCATGAGCATTTATTTTCTCACCCCGATTATCCAGCCAAGTTTGAAGAGGATGAAAAGAGGTATAACGAATAAGCTCTTTCTTACTTTCAGTCTGCGCAATCACAGAAACGGAGAGTATAAGAACAAAAAAAATCAGTAAATAATAATAGCGCACTTTCATCATAATGTAATAGGTTATTTATACAATAGGTTCAAAATAAAAAAGAAGACCTCCAATGCTAAGTTAAGCATAGGAGGTTTTTATAAAGAGTTTCTTATTTTTTAATAAAACAAGAAGTTTCGCCTTTCTCACTACGCGCTACATAGTAGCCTTTAGCAAGTTGACCTATATTTATCGCTTCTTCAGAAGAAACTATCATTTGCAAGGCACCTGCAGCATTGAATATTGAGAGTTGCTTTCCATCAAGACCTTGAGCCAAAATATAATCGCCATCGACAAAAATATCAAAATCATGCTGAGTATCTAAAGCAACTTCGTCAATAGCATTTCCTCTGAGGTCTGGAACAACACTAAACAGGAGATAGCCAACTGCATCCTTATCGCGAATCAGTGTACTACCAAGATCGGAGCACTCGCGTTTCTTTAAGAATGTAGCGCTTGTTTGCGTTAGATTTGTATATGCCAATCCACAAGTTACCGCATCAGATCCTGCACTTGTTTGTAGAGCTGAGATCATTGTAGGCACGGTAGGCATTGCTTGAGCAAAATTACAAATAGTACTTGATGAACGAACTTCTTCAGCCGTTACACCTGCCTCTACATAAATAGTATCTACAGCTACTCCATCACTATTTTGACGAAGTACTTTGGTTGTTCCGGGAGTCACGGCATAATAACTTACACTTTCACCCAAGAGATACCAATTTGCGCTATTTGTATTAAGTAAAGATTCACGAGTAAGACGAAGCTGAAATCCATCAGTAGTTACATTACGAACACGAGTATATACAGGTGCTACATTTTTTCCATAATTTTGATCGCTACGAACCGATGTAAGAACCACAGGAATTTCAGCAAAAGGTTTCTTAAAAGTTACATTAATCCATTGATCATCTAATACACCCGATACAACACCAGCTTCCACAGGAAGATCACCCAAAGAGGTTTCTTCAGTACTTGCTAAGAAGAAAGGTACACTGACAGAAGAGGTAGGAATTAAAGAAGTACGAGTAGTTGCATTGTAGCTATAAGTATATCCCCATGGAGCTAACTTAAAACGGAAACTATTCGTTCCAACCAATGCATTCACACCATACACAAACGGAACAGACATTGCTGTTGTTACTGGAATTGCACCAATTATAGGCGCAACTACCCCAGTATCGGCAAATTCTTCAAAGTTGACCGTCGAGAAATCCAACTCCCCAACTTCTGCAGTGCCAAAGCGTATAGGAGGAACTTCAGCTTCATTAAAAGAAATAGTTTCAGTAAAAGTATATTTAGGGGTTGTTACATTATTATAATAGCAAGAGAAACGATATACTGTAGTACGTAGACTATCCAGATTCAATTGATCTTTATAACTAGTTGTTGCGACATTGGTAAATTCATTTATTATTTCAAAATCACCTTTTCCTATTTTTCGCTCTAGTACACAGCGATCAAAATACCCTTCATTTTGTTCTTTATAAGTAATCGTTACCTGTCCATTACGGGTTACATTTGATTTATTTACAGTTATTGTAGGCCGTGTATAGTTCCATGCTTTTGGAAGAGTCGGAATATATTCATAAGCTGAGTTATAAGCAAAACCGGGTTTCATCGATTTATAATATTCACCGGCAGGAGTCAACACGCCATTAATCTTCATCATACGGAAATCCTTAACATCCTGATAAACTGCATAGCGTTCCACATAGGGAGCTGAATTCAACGCATCGCACATTGCACCAAATTCCAATTTTTGTTTGGCCAATCGGGCAAGGGAATCAGTAGGCCAAGTTTCATTTGTCCAATTTGCTCCATTGTTAAATTCGGTAATCCAGACAGGACGTCTCGTTCGATCGTAAATAGCTTTAATCTGGCTAAGAAAACTAGAAGCATTTCCACTCAAAGCCGACTGAGAACGATAATAGTGAACCACCACAAAATCAAGACGTAAACCTAATTGATCGCAGCTATCTACAAAGCTATACAGATTTCCATAGTGTCCATCAGTCGGCGCCATTGTACCCACACGACGTCCTGTTTTTACAGCCTCATATTGATAAGGCACACAAACATAAGGGTCAGTGCCCATATACCCCTCATCATCAGTATTCCAAGGTTCATTGAATCCTAATGCATGAGTTATTCCGGAAATATCCGATTGTGTACCTGTAGCAGCCCATGAGTTCCATCCAACATGGTGAAATTGAGGAACAAACTCAGCGTTGGTCGTTCCACTTCCTGTGCCACAATCATAGTTATAATACCAACTACAACTTAAATCATTCGGATCTCCCGGACGAATTGTACCCTTTTTGTCAGGCATATTCAATCGACTTACACGAATGAAAGAAATCTTATTATACAATACCGAACCATTAGTACATTGCTTAGAATCAGCTAAATTACTAATTTCAATATCAGAATCATGTGCCATAAACACACGACTATAACCAGCCCCCGTAGCACTTTGCGCTACAGTAACCATATATCCACGCTTAATTTTTAGTGATTTTATTGCTTTGTTAAAAGTAGTACCTAGTGCTGTATATTTACCTGGTTTAAAACTTTTGGCCTCTCCACCATATAATTCACCTGTATACACCGTGAGAGGCTCATAACTTGATCCATGAGGTAAAATTGCCGTCCCTTGTTTATACACATTAATAAAACAGTTTGTATTTTGCACCAATGCCTGCCCATTCACAGTTACCTTAGACATCCAAGTAGACATCACGTTAGCTGGTTGTACATTATCAAATATGACCCATGCATCTTGATTGGTAATATTAATTGTTGCTCCCTCTGCAATGCAATTATCTGATGCCGTAATATGGTATTCCCAAGCTTCAGAAATTGCAATCGAGGAGGTTACGCTCGTTACTGTTTTTACAGTTTGTGCCGCTTGTAAGCCCAACATTAGGCAGAACAATAACGCAACACTTGCGGTTAATCTCATTCTTATCATTTTTTTAGTTTTAGTTTTAGTTTTTTTTTAAGTCTTCTAATTATATCTCTTCTCCATGGAATTTTGTCATAGTATAAAAAACAGGCTTATAACACTACTCTTATTCGGTAGCCTTTCTGTAACACGAACAAACGAGGAGGCATCCTTTCTTTAAGGCTAGAAGGGTTCTCTTCGCTTGAACATTTTAATAAAACAACTGCGCTAAGAAACAAATAGTAAGCAATATACAAACTTATTCCGTTACATCACTAACTACTCCAGTCATTATACCACAAGCAATCGATGCTACACGAACACGATTCACAATAGGTTGAGTTTCAATAGTAGGAGCTACCACATTCGGTGTAAATGAGATTACATTACTGTACACTGTATCTGTCAGATTAAGTGCAAAAGCACGTACATAGTACTTCGTGCCATTCGTAAAACGAGTTAACGTATTAGAATAGCTTCCAACAACAATAGTGCCCACCTTTAGTGAAACCGTACCATCGGCATGGGTTGGCGTAGGATTAGTACTTGAATACACAAAGCCTCGACGGGTAACCTTGTCTCCAAGACTCTCAAGCGTGGCTGTAAATGTAGCACTTTTTGAGTGCACATCAGACACTGTATCAAGACGCACTACTGGCAAATTAGTCTCTCCTAAAAGCTCAGATGTTCGAGCCGAAGAATCCATAAAGTTCGTATCTTCGCTACTACACGAAGCAAAGATCATTGCAGCAAACACTGCAAAAAAGACGAAATGTAATTTTATTTTCATCATTATGAAATTAGTTATTGTTCTATATTAATCTTCTTAGTTGATAGAAATTAAAAAAGTATCCTGTTTGTATCGTTGATTCTAAACTACAAAGATACAACTTTAATGTAAATAAATTCACGCAAAAGAATAGAGTTTAAACTTTTTTTTAATTCTTTTTATTATCAATTGCTAAGAAGCCTCTGTAGTCTTAATAATAAACATTTAAACGACTACGCAATAAATAGAAATGAAAAGATATTAATTTGTCGAAATGCGGTTATCTGCTATCTTCTTTTTTGCTATTTCAACAAATGCAGCATACATTATTTATTTTTTCTTGTATCTACTCATTTCGCTTGCAGCAAGGAGAAAAGCTCCCACTCCAAAATTAGCTTGAGAACTAGCATCTAC
>JAGPIY010000212.1 GCA_018054715.1 Bacteroidaceae bacterium | reverse complement strand
CTTCCATAATGAAGTAATCAGAAAAACAAGATAAGTTTTCGGGACCTACCGTGATTGCTGCATAAATAGGACGTTTCCAGTTACTTCCGGATACAATTTCCAGCATCATCAAGTCGGCCTTGGTAAGATACGATTTTCCTTGTAGACGGATAATCATTTCGTTAGGAATCGTATCTCCCGGAATATACATACCAGAACGTCTTACGGCTTCTTTGTCAACAGGGATAACTATACTGTCGGTTGGAATAACAGGCCCGGTTTCAAGTACCGGATTCAAAATCCAATGCTGAATAATATTTTTTAGTTCGTAAGGGTTCTCACCGAAATAAAGTTTTGCTTTTTCGGGATTCTCTGCACGGAACTGATCAATTTGAGCTTTATAGCGTGGGTCGATTTGTATTCCTTCATTTTTTCCGGAGACATAGTCGGCACGTTTCCAACTGATCGGAAGTCCGGGAGAATCGTAGGCAGGGCGCTTCATCTGGTCGATGTACCAGTCGGTCTGCAGATAAGAAAGATTGCATACACGCATGTCGGTACGGATACCTTCAGTGTCTTGGCAATACCAAAGAGGGAATGTATCATTATCGCCGTTAGTGAAGATAATCGGATTACCTGAACTTTGTGTGCTGTATAGATAGTTCTGACCGAAATCGCGACAGGTGTATCGATTCGAACGGTCGTGATCATCCCATGTTTGCGAAGCCATTTGAACAGGTACTGCCAAGCAAGCTACTGTTGCAATGCAGGCAGAAGGTAGCTCTCCCGCATATTTTCGCAGATAATTATAGATGGCTGCAACACCCATACCGATCCAAATAGCATAAGCATAAAAGGAGCCTGCATACGCATAATCTCGTTCACGAGGTTGTGAGGGTGTTTGGTTCAAATAAAGCACGATAGCAATACCGGTCATGAAGAAGAGAAAGAAGACCACCCAAAAGCTTTGAATGCCTTTCTCTTTTCGGAATGCTTGGTAAAGTAACCCGAATATTCCGAGTAATAAAGGCAAGCAGTAGAATACGTTGTGCGCTTTATTGTTTTTCAATTGGTCGGGCAATTGATTCTGATCGCCTACTAACATTTTATCAATGAAACTGATACCTGTAATCCAGTTACCATGATCGGGTGCCCCGTAACCTTGAATGTCGTTCTGTCTACCGGCAAAGTTCCACATGAAGTAGCGCCAATACATAAAGTTCATTTGATAGGTCAGGAAGAAACGGATGTTCTCCAGTTGAGTCGGAATAGTGAGCATCACAGTTTCACCATATTGATCATAAGGTACTTGATGCCCCGTTATATTCGCCCAATTTTTGTATTGTTCAGTATAACGGGCATCGTACATACGCGGGAACAACATATTTTGAGCATATTCGTAATCCTCTTTATAACCGCTAATGATGTATTGATCTTTCTCGTTAGCTGAGGCTTTTTCTTTTCGTGTATAGATAGGAGCTCCTTTTACCGTTGCGGGTGAATACATATTGTCCTTCACTTCCATCTTGGGTTTTGAAGCATAAGTCTGCCCGTAAAACAAAGGACGGTCGCCGTATTGTTCGCGCCCTAAATAACTACCCAGGCTGAATACATCTTCAGGAGAGTTCTGATCCATCGGTGGATTTGCTACCGAGCGAATTACAATAATAGCATACGATGAATAGCCAATCACAATTGTCATCAAGCAAATCATAGTGGTGTTAAGCACACGCACCGATGGCTTGTACTTTTCGGGAATCGACTTGCTACAAAGGTAGAAGCCAAGAGCTCCGAGTATAATAAGGCCGATGATAATGCTTGAAGTGCCGTATCCATAAAAAGGAATACCGAGGAAGCCTATTGAAGCTAACAGACTGGCTTTCATGCGAGAATCGCTTTTCCCCACAAAACTTTCGTAAACACCCCAAATGATGAGGCCAATAAGCAAGATGATATACACGATCAGGCCAGTGTTGAAAGAGAAGCCTAGTTGGTTTACGAAGAATAACTCAAACCATCCACCTACTTTTACAATACCCGGTACAATTCCATAAAGCACTGCAACCACAAGCATGAACGAACCGAGGAGGGCTAATAAACTTCCTTTTACGTTTGCTTTCGGATTCTTTTTGTAATAATAAACTAATACGATTGCAGGGATACAAAGCAGGTTTAATAAGTGTACGCCAATGGAGATACCTGTAACATATGCGATGAACACCAACCAACGATCAGAATGAGGCTGATCGGCTTGTTCTTCCCATTTTAGGATAAGCCAGAAAACAGCTGCTGTAAATAAAGAGGAAGAAGCATATACCTCACCTTCTACCGCGCTAAACCAAAAGGTGTCGCTAAATGTATAAACGAGTGCACCAACCATGCCGCTACCCATGATGACGATGAGTTTGGCAAGTGTCATTTCTTCTTCTTTGTCAACGAGCAGCTTTTTCGTAAGATGCGTGATACTCCAGAATAGAAACAAAATACACGCTGCGCTCATTAAAGCCGACATAGAGTTCACCATGCGGGCTACTTGAGTTACATCGCTAGTGAGTTGTGAAAATGCATTCGCCATTAGCATGAAGAAAGGTGCACCGGGGGGGTGCCCTACTTCTAATTTATAGCCGGTAGTGATAAACTCGGGGCAGTCCCAAAAGCTAGCAGTGGGCTCAATGGTGAGCAAGTATACGGTGGCGGCGATGGCAAAAGCAATCCAACCACAGACGTTGTTCACTAGTTTGTACTGTTTCATCTGTACGATTTTTAGTTGTTTTCTATGTATTTTTGGCTGCAAATATACTATATTTATATGAAACGTGCGAAAAATCAGACAAAAAAAAGGATAGAATTTGTCGGTTTACAGCGTTTTATGTACTTTTGCAATCTAATTTAACACACTTCCTTTGCATGGAACTATCTCCTGAGACGCTTGCCTTTATTAATGCCCATCGTATTCCGACGGTCGATGTGAAGATTCTTGCGTTACAATCGGGGCGTGAAACTTCTGTCGATTTGCCTTTTGCACTTGAGCAATTGGCAGGCTGGAAGGAAGCTCTAACGAAGCTTCCTTCATGGGCTGCTTGCGATGGACTTCTTTATCCTCCTCATTTATCCATGGAGCAATGTTCGTCGGAATTGACTGCCCGTTATAAAGCAACTTTGTTTTTGGAAGATTCAAAAAGTAGTTCTTGTACGAATCTTGTCGATCTGACGGGAGGCTTTGGAGTTGATTTCTCATTCCTTGCGAAGGCTAATCAATCGATTCGAGCTACGTATGTAGAACGGCAGGAAATGCTTTGTGAACGAGCG
>JAGPIY010000047.1 GCA_018054715.1 Bacteroidaceae bacterium | reverse complement strand
CTAAATCAAAGCATTACACACTCTCTGTACACCTTTGTACGGATGCTTTCTATTTTTCCGTACAAAGCCCTCTGAACACTTCGGATGCTGATGGGAATTCGCCAATGCGCAAACTATGGCTTCGCAGAGAAACTGATGAGACACTTTCATTGACAGCCAATATAAAGCAAATTTTTCAAAGAGAGCATTTTCTGAACAATAGCTTTAAACGAGTAAATATCGTAATAGAAACTGCACGCTACTCTCTGATCCCCTTTGAGCTTTTCGAAGATGAGCAAGGGGCAGAGATGCGAAAATACACGCTTACTCCCCAAGATAATGAATGCGAATTGCATTGTATTTTGCCACGCAGCAATGTAGCGATAGCTTTTGGCATGGATAAGTTTGCGCATGCATGGTTACTTGATTTGTACCCTGATGCTCGTTTTTATTGCCAGTTAGCTCCACTTACTGAATACTTTTGCGCACAAAACCGCGAGAAGGATGCTCCAGAACTTTATGCCGAAGTGCACGCACACACGATGAACTTGATGAGCTTTAATCGTGGCATTCTAACACTAGCTAATACTTTTACATTTCAGAGCGAGGAGGATCTTTGTTATTACTTACTTTCAGTCTGGCAAAGCCTCGATCTGCAACCAGCCAGACACTATCTTCATTTGGCGGGAAGTCCGATTATTTTAAAAGAAGCTTCGCCAAAACTACGCAGATTTCTGCGTTTCGTCACTCTAATAGAAAGTGATGAGAATGAATCATTCACTTTAAAATGCCTTAACCAATGCGAATAATATCCGGACTCTACAAAAGTCGCCGTTTCGACGTTCCTACTTCTTTCAAAGCACGCCCAACTACCGACTTTGCAAAAGAAAATCTTTTTAATGTACTTATAGCTTACTTCGATTTTGAAGAAGAAGGATTCACGGCACTAGATCTTTTTTCCGGAACGGGAAGCATTAGTATTGAACTCGTCAGTCGTGGTGCAGAACGAGTTATATCTGTAGAAAAAGATCGAGCGCACCACAGTTTTATTCGAAGCGTAATCGCAAAAATAAAAACGGATCGTTGCCTACCTATTTGTGCCGATGTGTTTAAATATGTGCAACACTGCCACGAACAGTTCGATTTTATATTTGCAGATCCCCCTTATGCACTAACTAATTTAGCCGAATTGCCGGAAATCATACTAAAGAGTAAGATGCTCAAGCCTGAAGGTATTTTCGTACTAGAACATGGAAAAGAGCTGAGTTTTACAGCCCATCCTCTCTTTTTAGAACATCGAAATTATGGAAGTGTAAATTTTTCTTTTTTCAAAGCAGCGGACTCAGCAAACGAACTACCGACTCCTTAAATTTCTGAGCACGTGAACGATTTTCCCAATTGCGTAAAAACAGCTGCGTACATTCCCTCTGATCTTGCAAGAATATTTGCTTCATACGTAAAGCCGTAGGAGCATCGAAGAAAAAGGCATTTATTTCAAAATTATGCTCAAAGCTGCGAAAATCCATATTTGTAGAGCCTACGGTAGAAAGGATGTCATCGCTTACCATTAATTTTGAATGGATAAATCCTTTCTGATAGAGATATACTTTTACACCCGCTTCTAACACATCTTTTAGATAAGAACAAGTGCCTAAATAAGTAATCATAGTATCCGGCTTACCGGGAATCATTAGTCGCACATCAACACCTGCTAAGGCAGCATTCTGCAAAGCTGACAAAATAGAATCAGTTGGAATAAAATAGGGGGTTTGAATCCAAAAATATTGTTTAGAGCTCGTAATAGCCAGAGTAAGGCCTTGCATAATTCCTTTCCATGGGCTAACAGGCTCGCTCGTTACAATTTGCACAATACTTTCACCCTCTTCTTCCAAGAGTGGAAAATATTTTGAGGAAGTCAACAAGGTCTGATCCGCAAAATACCAATCTAAAAGGAAAGAAGTTTGCAGCCCATGCACAGCTCTACCACGAAGACAAAGATGGGTATCACGCCAAGATCCCCAAGAGAGTCCTTTTATATATCGCTCTGCTAAATTCATCCCGCCCACAAAGCCGACACAGCCATCAATTATCGTTATCTTCCGATGATTACGATAATTGACTTTACTTGTAAAATACGGAAAGAAAACCTTCAAGAAGCTACGAACCTCAATACCATTTTCCGACATCCGTTCAAAAAAATGTTTGGGCACGCTCCAACAACCTACATCATCGTACAATACCTTCACTTCCACTCCTTCACGCGACTTGTCGATAAGCAAATCACGCATCAACCGCCCTACTGCATCGTCCTCAAATATATAATACTGTAAATGGATATAACTTTTCGCCTGACTAATTTCATGAATTAAAAGCTGAAGAAAAGAATAGCCGTCAGTAAGTATATCTACTTTATTTCCGCTACAAACCAAATTCTGATTCGTACGATAAAAAAGTCTGGCAAGCTGCTTCTGATCGGGAGGAAGTGTAGGCAGCTCATGTTTTTGATATTCTGCCATCGGCCTTTTTAACAAACGATTATAGCTCTTCTTACTAATGATCCGCGCTTTGCGTGTGCTACGACCAAAAAAGACATAAAACAAAATACCGATTACAGGAAGAAACCAAATAACTACAATCCAAGCCATCGTTTTGACCGGATTTTTATTTTCAAGAAGCACCACAATAATGGTAAAAACGATCGCGCCGTATTTTAGGCTATTCCATAATAGCAGTAAGCCTAAATCAATGATGTGATTCCATTCCATTACGATCTTCTCTTAGTTTCAGAATTGCAAATATACAAAATAAAAAGAGAACGACAAACCATTTCATAAAAAAATGGAGAATAACTTCACAGTCATTCTCCATCAAGTGTTTCTTCGTCAAACCATTTTACATGTTGATTTTAAGGATTTCTTTAATATTTTTATTACATGGGACCGCCACCACCTGGGGCGCCGCCGCCGCCAAACCCGCCACCGGGAGGAGGCCCGCCAAAGTGACCATCTCTATCTCTTCTATTTCCATCACGATTACCGGCATTTTTCCCTAGTGTGTTGAATTTATAAACTAAGCTAATCATCCAATAGGCGCCTAAAGCATTACTCTCCGTATCGCTGATTGTTAAGTTACTAAGGCTACGACTTACATTACTCTGTTCACGCAAGATATCGTAAATATTGAAACGAAGCGTAAGTGCATTCCCTGTTAGCATGCTTTTCGAAAGCTGTGCATTCCACATTGTTTCATTATTTTTCAGTCCAGAACTAAAGCCCTGACGGTGCGTATAATTACAGTCAGTTGACAAGTAAATACTCCAAGGCATAGTTATATTAGTACTTCCTCCTGAGCGATAGGTATAAGTTTCACGGTTATTGGTTGTATTAGAATAGCCTGTAACCTTATTATAAGTAATATTTCCATTCAACGTAAATTCGAACCAACTATTGCGAAAACTACTTTGAACTCGCTCTGTAAGCGTCAAATTATGGGTACGCGATTTCTTGGCAAGCGAAATATATTGATTCATATCATCAGAAGTAATTGCCTCAAAATCCACATTGTCTAAAGAAGTTTGGTTAAAGCTTACATTCTCGTTATATGAAGCATGCGAGAAACTACTTAAATTGAATTTGTTCTCCTTATCCAAAGGCATATTAAATCCAAACATTGCTCTTGTATTCCAATTTCCATCCACATTCATCAATTTAGAAATAGTAGCGCCCGTACCTTGATCATAAAGCGTCATATTTGCCACATTATTCTGTGTAGTACTAAATGAGCCATTTGCCATAAGGCTTCTACGTGTTTCCTGATTATATGTACGGAAGTTGGCATCTAAATTGTGAGTAAAAGACGGCTTTAAGGTCGGATTACCATATTTAATATTTTGAGGGTCGGTTTTACTTATTACTTCTTGCAAATTATCCAAACTTGGAGCATTACTTGATCCACGATATTCTACGCGAAGATTAGTCATTTTATCGAATCGATAGCGTAAGTTTACATTAGGCGACCAGTTCAGTACAGTTTGTGTTTGTACACCACGATCCATATTCGGCCCAAAAATATTATTTGTTTTTGAGCTTTGTGGATTTAAGTTCACCCCATAACTCAAATTATATTTATCTGTAATATGACGCATATTCAAACCGATTCGCTGCGTGATATAGGTATTCTCATAACAGCTACTTAATGTAGAGTCAGCATACTGGCGACCCACATAGCCGGTCCAATCAGGAACAAAACTATCAAAATCTATTCCATCTTCAGGCACTTGCTGATAACCATAACGGTTACTTGTGGATTTGCTATAATTAAAAGTATAGCTCAACTGCAAAAAGCTTTTTGTAAAGACAGGTTCACTATAAGAAAAGCCTACACTTATATTATTATTGGTTGTTTTACCGTCGGAATAGCGATAATAAGACGTATCTCTATCACTTTGTAAATAATAACGCTGTTGAGAATTCGAATAACTTTCTTGGTTTCCGCTCTGATAGCTATAATTCAAATTGATGTTAAAGTTACGACCACGACTATTCAATTTTCGCGTCAATTCTAATTGGCCGCCAAATCGATAGCTAGAATTATCTGAGGTGCTTTTCGAAATATTATTATTTATATCAGTAGAATCATTCCATGATTCAGAGCTACTATTGCTCCAAGTCTTCGTTCCTGAGGTTGAGATATTCGGACGAAAAATCAAGGTTGTCATTGTATCAGGCTTCCATTCTAAACGCCCGTTAAAATTAAAGTCGTTACGATTACGGTTACTAACTCCTAAACTACTTCCATAAGCATTTGTACCATCATCATAGTGAGTTTCAGAACGCGATTTACTAGAGGCATCGTTATCAGAAGTGCCATAACGCACATCACCTCCGAATTTAAGATTTTCAGTTACATCTTTTGCAAAACTCGTACCAAATGTCTTTGAAGCAGTAATACCATTTCCTGCTCCCGAACCTCCACGACCACGGCCGGCATCTTGCATCTCAGAAGCTCCTTGATTATTAGTATTATTGCCCTGAGTTATAATTGAGAAATAGGACTTATCACGGAATCTGTTAGCGCTTAGTGAAGTTGTATAACGATCCTCACTTCCTTTTCCTGCAACAGCATTGCCTACCCAGCCCTGCTTCATGCCTTTCTTTACCTCAAGGTCTAATACAGTTTCTTCTTCTCCATCATCAATACCTGTAGTGCGTGCAAAATCACTCTTTCGATCATAATTTTTGAGCTTATTCACCATATTTGCGGGAAGATTTTTAGAAGCTACTTTTGGATCATCCGAGAAGAACTCTTTCCCATCGACCAATATCTTTTTTACTTCCTTTCCGTTTATAGTAATAGTTCCTTCGTCACTAATCTCAGCACCGGGAAGTTTTTTGATTAAATCTTCAAGCATAGATCCTTCTGCTACACGAAAAGCATTTGCATTATACACAAGTGTATCTTCCACAACGGTAACCTGTATTGCATTCGCTGTAACAATTGCTCCCTCCCCCAAAATAATATCTGTTTGCTTTATAAGCACATTGCCAACATTCAATTTAGTACTTTTTGCGGTGATTTCAATTGCTCCAAAAGCCTCTGAATAACCTATTTGATTGGTACTGAAAAAATATTTTCCAACCTTCAGGTTCTTTACACTGAAATAGCCCAACGAATCGGTAGAAGCACTTCCTGCAAAAGTGCTATCGGGCAATGAAAGAGCTTTAATAACTACGCCTTCTAAAGGAGTAAGAGTTTTAGAATCAAGGACAATTCCTTTTACTGAGCCTAAAACTACTGTTTCTTTTTTCTCTTCCTGTTTCTTGTCAGACTTGACTACTACATCATCCCCCATGCGGTCAGGTGGAGGCGCCATAACACCGCCATCAAATTGTGCAAAAGTACTAGGAGCAAATCCACAAAGGAAAATGACTAACAGGAATAGCTTAGGTAAAATTTTCTTCATCACCAATTTTTTTTGTTATTTCTGTTATATAAGACAGGAAAAGACATAAAAGGTTTAATCGTACTTGTCGATAAAACCATGCAAATCATCGATGAAAAATTGGTTGTTTGCATATTTTTCCGTAAGTTTGCACCCGGTTTTAGGTAAAAGAGGCTCTCTCTTTTCAAGAAGAGCAAAATTGAAAGCTAAAGCTTCTTAGATTCAAGCAAGATTGAACAAACATTATATTTAGAAAGGATGAACAAACAAGAGATTCTTATCAGCAGTTCGCTAAGCACAGATCTGTTACATGCGTTACAACTGAAACCTTACGATAAATTATTCGTTCTTACCGACGAAGAAACTTATAAGTTTTGCCTTCCCAAACTGCAAACAGCATTGCAAGATACTGAAGCTATTATTTATATACAAATAAAACATTCAGATTTGAATAAAACTCTCGATAGCTTGGCTCATGTTTGGACCGAGCTTTCGAATAATGGAGCTTCACGAAGTTCCTTACTTATTAATTTAGGAGGAGGAATGGTTACCGACCTAGGAGGTTTTGCTGCTTCTACATTCAAACGAGGCATTCGCTATATTAATATTCCAACAACTCTGCTTGCTATGGTTGACGCTGCTATTGGTGGCAAAACAGGAATTAACTTCAATGGACTAAAAAATGAGATAGGGGTATTCAATCCGGCTTCTGCAGTACTTCTTGACACTGACTTCCTACAAACTCTAGATCGCGAGAATTTAACTTCTGGTTACGCAGAAATGCTAAAGCATGGATTAATTAGCAACGAAAGCCATTGGGTGGAACTTCTTTCATTCAACCTTCAGCAACCTGACTTCAAGCTTCTTAAAAAGCTCGTTGCAGAAAGTGTACAGGTAAAAGAACATATTGTATCCGAAGATCCATACGAGCATGGCATTCGAAAAGCTCTTAATTTAGGGCATACGGTAGGCCATGCCTTCGAAAGTCTAAGTTTCGAATTGGGCAGCCCTGTCCTTCATGGATATGCCGTAGCTTGGGGAATAGTTTGTGAGTTATATCTATCGGCCACTAAAGCTAATTTTCCACAAGAGAAGATGAGACAAACCATTCAATTTATTGCCGAGAATTGGGGTTGTTTCCCTCTTCATTGCAAACAGTACGATCGTCTTTACGAACTGATGACACACGATAAAAAGAATACTTCAGGCATCATTAATTTTACACTATTAAGTGACGTCGGCCAAATTGTGCTTAACCAAACAGCAACGAAAGAAGAAATTAAAGAGATGTTCGACTTCTACCAAGAGTGTTCGGGGTTCTGAAAAGTCGATTGCAGTTCAGCTTCAAGCTCTGCATTAAAAGCACTGCTTTCAGAAAAAAACTAGAAAAAGATTTGGCATTTCAGAAAAAAGCCGTACCTTTGCACTCGCAAAAAGGGAATAGGCTCGTTTTTAACGATAACCGAAAGCCTTAGTCGTTCGGGGTGTAGCTCAGCCCGGTTTAGAGTACGCGTCTGGGGGGCGTGTGGTCGCAAGTTCGAATCTTGTCACCCCGACTAAGGAAAAGGTTGATAACCAAACGGTTATTAACCTTTTTTCTTTTCTGCCTTTTTAGTAAAAAGAGCCCCCAAACAAGCAAAAAAAGGCGTTTGTGTAAACCATGGTGTAAACCAAAAAAATCTAGAATTCGGATATTCTATATTATATAGTCTTGCCAAAAAAGAATTTTACCCCACCTATTATATTAGTCGGCGGCATTGGATATCCTTTGTTTATCTCATATTTTTGATTAAGAATATTATTTACCGACAAGCTGAATTCCATAAAGGGATTAAGCCTATATATAGAGCGCAAATTTACAAGCGTATAATTCTGAGTCAATTGAGGAGCTGTCTGGATACAAAGATCCTGAATACGTTGCACGTTCAAGTTAATTTTCAAACTTTCAATCAACTTATAGCCAACAGCACAAAAAAGCTGATGTTTGGGTGCAGCAAGCATCGGTGTATCCATATAAAGAAAACTATAATTAATCATCACATTCAGTCGATCAGACATTTTATAATCACCGACCACTTCTATGCCTTTATTGAGAAAAGATCCGGTATTGAGGTATTGCATAGTAATCTGCTTGATTAGATTGCTTCCTTTGGCAATAAAAGAAGTTACTTCAGTAGACAGATTCCCATTCAACCAATTTTGCTGCCACGACAATTCGTAATTCATCATCTTTTCAGGTTGAAGAGTTTCGTTGTGCGAAGGGAACATATAAAGCTCTTTTACCGTAGGGCTTCGAAATCCCTTTGAAACAGAAGCCTTAATTGTCGTTCTGCGAAATGGACGTACAGAAATTCCCCCTTGTGGAATCCATTCACCTCCATAAGCGCTGTTTGTGGTATAACGAATTCCTCCATTAACGGACAATATCTGCTTAAAGAAAACTTGCTGAATACTTGCATATCCTGCTGTTTCATGAATCGTTTTATCAACCGGGAACTGCATCAGCTTCCTCACAGCATCGTTTAAAGTTTGGTTCTCTGCAAAACCACCATAGTTTTCATAGTCGAAACCAGCAATGACACTTCCTTTAAAAATACTAAACGATTGATAGATGTTCACTCCTGCACAATGATCAGTCGAATGATATCCATCGTAAATATCATGATCTCCAAAATTCAAAAATAAAATGATACTTCCAGAGGTGTTTTCAAACTGATTTTCTAAAGTTAGGGATGCCATTCCTCGTGAAATATCAGCCCACTTGACTAAATTTGTAGAAGATGCCGTCACTGAATCGGGATCATTGGCTTTGTATTTAGTCAGATTGAAATCTCCGGTAAGATTAAAACGATCCGAAAACGCATAGCCCAGTTTTGCATAACCGCTATTACTTTTATACTGTGAATTAGTACGAGCTCCATTTGTTTGTTCATGTTCAAGCGAAATAAATCCGCTCCATTTTCCGGATTTCATCATCGCATTTGCTGAATAATGTTGAGTATCATATGAACCGTAAGAAGCATTCAATGTACCAAAATAGCCTTCTTTTCGCTGTTTCTTTGTAATTAAATTAACAACTCCTCCCATTGCATTAGAACCATACAAAACTGAACCTGGGCCACGTATCACTTCCACTCGTTCTATATTTTCAGATAAATAACTATCAGATAAATGATGCCCCATCAAACCCATAAACTGAGGATGTCCGTCTATCAGAAATAGCACTTGAGTATTGGCCGGTGGGGTACCGGCACTACCGACTCCTCTAATTGTGATGGCTCCAGCGGAACCTGCAGCAACTCCATAGCCGGCAATACCGCGCTCGGTTACAAACAATCCAGGTACATATTGCGAAAGAATAGGCATGATATTAGTGGAACCACTATTTGCTATTTGGGCACTATCAATTATTATAATGGTTGAAGGAATATTCCGAGCAGAACTTCGCACTCTACTTCCCGTCACTACTACCTCGTCCAATGAAACAGAATCTTTATATATCATTTCTTCCGCATGCAACGACATATAAAAAACAAAAAGAAAAGCACTAATAATTATTCTTTTAAATTTCATAACTAGTTTATTATAAGAGCGTTTTATCTTATGTTCTAAGTAAGGAAATAAGATGTTTAGGTTTTAAATGACAAAAATAAATAAATATCTATGCTATGAGCTAAAAGAATGAAATAAATAAGAATTTTTATTATCTACGGTTATAAATTAACCCAACTAGTGGAGTGCGGCATTTTTCCTTCAGATCGTCAGTTTACTCGTACTGTTTTGATTTGCAACTCCTTAGGCTGACGATTCTCCTTTTGCAATCGTCAGGTTATCGTCAGGTTATCGTCAGTTCTACATAAAATAATTATTTACAATATTTGCGTTCAGCTATACCGTTTCAAATATTTGAAACGCATTTTTCAAATATGGAATACGCATAGATTACAATTGAGAAACGCATTTTTTAGATATTTGAAACGGTCTATTATGTATTATCTTTCCATGTAATTGTAAGTGCATATATCACTATTATAGGCTGTATAAGCAAGTTAAATATTTATTAATTGACACCCGTGTTGGCGGAATAAATTAATACAAAAAGGAAGAACAACAAGGGGAATGCCTTATCGTGCTTTCATGAACGCCGCAATTAAAATAGAGATGAAAAATTGCAGATCTCAAAAAAAAGCAATATCTTTGCATGAATCTATTATAAATACATTCGAAGTAAAAGCTTTTTGCGGATGGTAAAATTATTCATTTTATTTAGTTTAACCGGACTTTTGTCGATATGCAATCCACAAAGACCGGATATGGAGGCAGAGATTACGGCTCCTACAACTTATGATGAACAAATTGACCCGCAACTCGATTTACTAAAAGATAGTACTTTTCGGACTCTGCGCGACTACAAACAAATTTCCACTATAAAAGGGAAACAGCCCTACGCCGGCAAACTTGTTGATCAAGAAAAGAAAACCGCAACAAATCGCTTAAACGAAATAAGTATTGAACAGAAAATAAAATCGGATAAATGATAGAAATTATAATCCTAATTTATAAAGAATGACACTCGAAACCGGACTATCACATACAAGTATTATTGAAGTAACCCCCTCATTAACTGCCACAGTAGTTGGTTCAGGCGATCTTCCTGTTTTAGCCACACCTGCAATGATAGCACTCATGGAAAATGCTGCGATGCTTGCTGTTGCCTCATTACTTCCAGAAGGGAGCACTACAGTAGGCGGCCTTATAAACGTTTCACACCTGAAACCATCGGCTATTAAAAGTACGATAAAAGCCATTGCAACGGTTACGAAAATCGAAGGAAAGAAACTCGTTTTTTCTGTTTGTGCTGAAGATGAGACCGGACTTATTGGAGAAGGAAGCCATATACGATATATAGTAGACCGTAATAAATTTATGGCAAAACTTTAAA
>JAGPIY010000046.1 GCA_018054715.1 Bacteroidaceae bacterium | reverse complement strand
TCAACTTAGCATCTACTTCTTCGGAACTCCAATTCAGACGTTCTGAGTTCTGTGACATCTCAAGACCTGATACAGATACTCCACCAGCATTAGCTGCTTTTCCGGGAGCATACAGAATTTTAGCATCTTGGAATACTTTTATTGCTTCTGGAGTTGAAGGCATGTTAGCACCTTCTGAAACTGCAATAACACCATTTGCCACAAGAATCTTAGCAGCTTCACCATTGATTTCGTTCTGAGTAGCAGAAGGAAGAGCTATATCCCCCTTTTCACTCCAAGGTTTTGCGCCAGCTACGTATTTACAGCCATAATGGTCAGCATATTCTTTTATACGGCCACGTTGCACATTCTTTAAATCCATAATAAAAGCAAGCTTCTCGCTAGTGATACCATCAGGATCGTATACATAGCCTGCAGAGTCAGAACAGGTTACCACCTTTCCACCTAACTCAAGCACTTTCTCTATCGTATATTGAGCCACATTACCAGAACCAGAAACCAAACAAGTTTTACCCTTAAGGTCAGTTCCTTTACACTTTAACATTTCCATTAGGAAATAGATGTTGCCATAACCTGTTGCTTCAGGACGAATAAGCGAACCGCCCCATTCAAGAGCTTTACCGGTAAGTACTCCCGTAAATTCACGTGCAAGCTTCTTGTAAGTGCCAAAAAGGAAACCTATTTCACGACCGCCAACACCTATATCACCTGCAGGGACATCAGTATCGGGACCTATATGACGCCATAGTTCAAGCATAAATGCTTGGCAAAAACGCATCACCTCTGCATTGCTCTTTCCACGCGGAGAAAAGTCAGAACCACCCTTTGCGCCACCCATGGGAAGTGTGGTTAGAGAGTTCTTGAAAGTCTGCTCAAAAGCAAGAAATTTTAGGATACTCAAGTTTACCGATTTGTGCAAACGCAAACCACCCTTATACGGGCCGATTACATTATTGTGCTGAATACGATAACCCATATTAGTTTGAGTCTGTCCTTTATCGTCAACCCAAGTTACACGAAATTGGAAAATACGATCTGGAATGCAAAGGCGTTCAATTAGATTAGCCTTTTCAAACTCTGGATGTTTGTTGTACTCTTCTTCAATAGTAGAGAGTACCTCTTCTACTGCCTGATGATATTCAGGCTCATTAGGAAATCGTCTCTTGAGATCCTCTAACACTTTTTCTGCGTTCATTTTAATTCTTTTGTTGGTTGTTATAAGTTGGTTTATTCTTTTGTCTCGTTTATAAAAAATACAAACGGATGGGGCTTAGTATCTCTACAGTAGCGAATGCAAAAATACGATTAAAATCGAAAAATTGCAAATTTTGAAGTAAAAAAAGAAGAAGCCACTCTAAAAAGAGTGGCTTCTTCTATAAATATACATTATGCTTTCTTTTTTAGTTGTGCTTCTTGTACTACCGCATCAATCACCGCAATTGCAGTAATTGTTACAATGTCGCGTACAGAGCTTTCAAAATCAGTAAAGTGAATCGGCTTATTCAATCCCATTTGAATCGGCCCTATAACTTCACTATTCGGACTTAAACTCTGGATCAACTTGTATCCTGTATTAGCAGAGCTCAAGTTCGGGAAGATAAGCGTATTAACATCTTTACCTACCAAACGAGTAAACGGATATTTTGCATCACGCAATTCTTTATTCAAAGCAAAATTAACTTGCATCTCGCCATCAATAACCAAATCCGGACAGTGGTCATGTAAATAAGTTACTGCATCATGCACTTTCTTTGGACTTCCTTTCGTATCAGAGCCAAAGTTGCTATAAGACAACATTGCCATTACCGGTTCGTGATTAAAGAACTTAACGGTATGGTTAGCTAATTTAGCTACATCTACTAGTACATCTTCATCAGGATGACGATTAATCAACGTATCAGCCATAAAGAGAGTACCTTTTTTAGAGTTGATGATGTGCATCGTTCCAAAGTGCTTGTATTCGGGACGGATACCGATTACTTCATTCGCAACTTTAATGGTATTCGAATATTTGGTATAAAGGCCTGTAATAAATGCATCAGCCTCACCGGTTTCTACCATCATCATTCCAAAATAGTTCCGTTCGAACATCTTATCGTTAGCTTCTTCAAGTGTGTAGCCATCACGCTGACGTTTCTCTGTAAGGATATGTGCATAGCGTTCACGACGAGACGATTCATTCGGATGGCGAAGATTGATTACTTCAATACCTTCGAGATTTAGATCTAAATCTTTAGCTAGCTTCTCGATGACTTCATCATTACCAAGTAAGATAGGATAACAAATGCCTTCCGATTTAGCTTGTACAGCTGCTTTTAACATATTCGGATGACTACCCTCAGCAAATACCACACGTTTCGGATTCTTACGAGCCTTTTCATGAAGTTGACTCGTTAAACGACTTTCATAGCCCATCAATTCGCGTAGGGTATGTCCATAAGCTTCCCAATCGGTGATTGGTTTGCGAGCAACCCCACTTTCCATTGCAGCTTTGGCAACAGCCATAGAGACTTCCGTGATAAGACGAGGATCAACAGGCTTTGGAATGAAATATTTAGGTCCAAAGGTTAAATCATTCGTTCCATATGCTTCATTTACTACATCAGGAACTGCCTTTTTAGCTAAATCAGCAATTGCACGTACAGCTGCCAACTTCATTTCTTCATTGATTGCACTAGAACGTACATCAAGCGCTCCACGGAATATATAAGGGAAACCGATTACATTATTAATTTGGTTGGGATAATCGGAACGGCCGGTGCTCATCAACACATCAGGACGAGAAGACATTGCATCTTCATAAGTAATTTCGGGATCAGGATTTGCCAAAGCAAAGACAATTGGGTTGGGAGCCATTGAACGAACCATGTCCTGTGTCAGTACATTACCTTTCGATAAACCTAAAAATACATCCGCATCTTTAATGGCTTCAGCCAACGTATGAATATCCATTCGTTTGGTGGCAAAATACTTTTTATTTTCAGTAAGATTTGGACGATCTACATTAATCACACCTTTAGAATCAAGCATGACAATATTTTCGAGGCGTGCACCCAACGCTACATATAATTTTGTGCAAGAAGTAGCTGAAGCACCTGCTCCATTTATTACGATCTTTACTTCTTCAATTTTCTTTTTTGCTACGATTAGAGCATTCAGAAGGCCTGCTGATGAAATAATTGCAGTACCATGTTGATCATCGTGCATTACAGGAATGTCAAGTTCTTCCTTTAAACGTCGTTCTATTTCAAAACATTCAGGGGCTTTTATATCCTCAAGATTGATACCGCCAAAAGTAGGAGCTATTCTTTTCACTGCCTGAATAAACATCTCCGGATCTTTTTCATCGACCTCAATATCAAACACATCAATACCGGCATAAATCTTAAACAAGAGACCTTTGCCCTCCATTACCGGTTTACCACTCAATGCCCCAATATCTCCTAGGCCGAGTACGGCAGTTCCATTCGAAATTACCGCCACAAGGTTTCCCTTAGCCGTATAGTCATAGGCTGTCTGAGGATCTTTCTCTATTTCCAAACATGGTTCAGCCACACCCGGAGAGTATGCTAAAGAAAGATCGGTTTGTGTACTGTAAGGCTTAGTCGGTACGACTTCTATCTTGCCGGGTTTCCCTTGCGAGTGATAGAGCAATGCTGCTTCTTTTGTTATTTTTGCCATTCCTTTATGATTTAAATTACTGCTACAAAAATACGAAAAAGAATCCAAATTAAGTTTCCGCTTGCATCTTTTTTTTGGTTTTCCTTGCGAAAGAATAATATAATGTATATTTTTGCACATATTTTAAATTTCCGAGGAAGAATCCATCCTTATACAAAGATATATAATTTGAACACAGATATGAATACACTGATTTTTAAACACACACTTCCCATACAACTACGCTTTAATGATATTGATACACAGGGACATGTAAACAACACCGTTTATTTTTCATTTTACGATCTTGGAAAAACAACTTACTTTTATGACATCATGTCGTTAAAAGCACTCGATAAAATAGGAATTGTAGTGGCAAATATAAATGCAGACTTCTTGACTCCAATTGTAGGGCAAGAACCCATTGCAGCACAAACGGCCGTAAAAGAAGTCGGTACTAAGAGTTTTACATTGATTCAACAAATTATCAATACCGAAACGATGGAGATTAAATGCCGTTGCCAAAGTGTGATGGTAGCCTTCGATCTTAAAACACATCAAGCGATAGAGGTTCCGGCCGAATGGAAAAATGCATTCGAAGCCTACGAAGGCCGTGAACTCAGTCGAACTAAATCTTAAAAGTATTCTTTTTAATTAAAAAACATTCCTATGAAAAAAACAGTTCTCTTGGTTTTGATGGCTATAATGAGCATCAGCCATACTTGGGCACAAAAAGCCTATACAGTAATCTGCCGTGCCGACTCTTCTCTTGAGGGAAAGATGTGCACTCTTAATCGTTACAGCAACAACGAGGAGATACAAAATGGAATAATTAGTGAAGGTTTTATTAAATTAAATGGTACTCTCACTCAACCCGAACTCTGTACAATTTCAGTAAAGGGGCAACGAACCTCTGCACTGTTGATTTTAGAAGAAGGAAACATCACAGTGGATTTTGCCTCACCTAATGCTCCAAAAGGCACTCCACTGAATGAAACTTTAGGTTCTTTTGTTACCCAATACATGGCATTGAAAACAGAAAAACAGCAGAATGCTTATAAACAGATCAACGACAGCTGTGACCTTGTTATAAAGACGTTTTTAAAAGAAGCACTTAATACCAACCAAAATAATCCATTAGGAGGACTTGTATTCTTGGAATACTGGCAATATCTTACTAATGAAGAGAAACTCGCAGCTTTTGAACAAGCCGGAGAAAACATACGTAGCCAAAAACGCATTCTGCAGCTTTTTGAGCAGGCCAAAGCCGAAAATAATACTGCAACAGGAAAACCTTTTGTAGATTTTACGGTAGAGACAGAACCAGGAAAGTCAGTTAAATTATCAGACTATGTAGGAAAAGGCCAATATGCATTAGTCGATTTTTGGGCTTCATGGTGCGGACCCTGCCGTGCAGAAACACCGAACATCGCGGAAATTTATAAAGAATATAAAGACAAAGGGCTGATTGTACTGGGTGTTGCTTCATGGGACAAGGTAGAAGACACCAATGAAGCTATAAAAGAATTAAATATCACATGGCCTCAAATTCTAAATGCACAGCAAATTGGGACAAAAGCCTACGGCATAAACGGAATACCACATATCATTTTATTTGGGCCCGATGGCACTATATTAGCACGTGATTTACGCGGCGAGGGCATGAAACAAACAGTAAAAAGTTTCTTTAAGAACTAATGGGAATGAAAAGCAAATTTTTTCTCTTTGCTCTGATTGCAATACAAGCCATTTACAGCTTTGCACAAGAGCCTGTAATAAAACTCGATGCACCCGATCTCACTCGTGGCAAGGGAATCATGAAAGCACTAAAACTGCGTCAAAGTACTCGCGAATGTTCTGCTCAAGCTCTCTCCTCACGCGACCTTAGCGACCTGCTATGGGCAGCCAATGGCATTAACCGTGAAGGGAGCAAAAAGCGCACTGCACCTAGTGCTATGAATAAACAAGATATCAAAGTTTATGCCTGCTTAAAAGAAGGATCCTATCTTTACAACCCAAACAATCATTCGCTTGAACTTGTCAGCAAAATAGATGCCCGTTGGCGTACAGAAGCTCCTATTATGCTTGTACTCGTGGCTGATGAAAAAACATCTTTCGGTCCTATTGACGCAGGCATTGTCAGTCAAAACATCAGCTTATATTGTTCCGGAATCGGATTAGCAACAGTCTGTAGAGGCTCAATGGATCGCGAAGCCCTTGTAAAAGCCTTAAAGCTATCAAAAAAGCAAGACCTATTATTAAACCATCCAGTAGGATACTTTAAATAAGTTACAAAATTCAATAATTAAAAAGGTCGGAATGAAAAGAATATTCATTCCGACCTTTTTAATTACTGTTTTGACTAAACAAAAAAACATTATATCTCAATATTCTAATTGTTAGAGTGTTCTTTGCGACAAATATTCATTGAATTTCACTTTATGGCTATCACTTATTGGAATAAACGTTTTGCCAAAAACGATACGATTACGATCAATTATTTTTATCTTACGTACTTGAACAATGTAGGAGCGATGCACACGCATAAAACGATCTGAAGGAAGTAAATCTTCCATCGATTTCATGCTCATCAAAGAAAGGACATTCTTCTTCTCCCCATCCAAACAAATTTTCAGATAGTCCTTCAAGCCCTCAATATAAAGAATATCATCAAGCATAATCTGCACCAATTTATATTCACTCTTTACAAAGATGCTATCAATTTCTGTTGCTTTCTGCTCTGAATTTGTATTCAGCCTTGTTTCAAACCACTCCATTGCTTTCTGAGCAGCTTCTAAAAATTCAGGATAAGCAATTGGCTTCAACAAATAATCAAGCGCATTAACCCGATATCCATCGAGTGCATACTGAGAAAAAGCTGTCGTAAAAATTATCCGTGTATCTTTCCCAATCAGCATTTTAGAGAACTCCAACCCACTTAATTCCGGCATTTGAATATCAAGAAAGAGCAATTGCACCGGTGCATCTTGCAGCGTCTTCATAGCTTGTACCGCACTTGAGTACTTACCTTTTAATTCTAGAAAAGGTGTTTTTAGCACATAGCTTTCCATAAGGCCTAAAGCCAATGGTTCGTCATCTACAATTGCACATGTGATTCTCATAATCAATAAAATTTAGTTTCAACTTACAAAGATACAGAACTTTCAATCGATGTACAACTCTTTATCGTAATTTTTGAAATTAAGAATAAATCACGATTCCAATTTCGTATGAATTCTCAATTGCGAAGAATAGTTTTTCCCATCTACAGAAACTCCACGTTCCCATTCATAACGACCGGGATATAATAAATCAAGTCGTTTTTGCACCTGTTCTAATCCAATGCCCGAACCACTTTTATCACTATCTTTCTTCGGGAAGTTACTGTTACAAATTAAACATGTCACTATTCCCAAATCATCTTCTTCCAAGAGAATATGAATATAACTAGGTTCCGATGGCGAGACGCCATGCTTAAAAGCATTTTCAATTAGTGAAATAAATATCATCGGAGCAATTAAAGTAGTACTATGTTTCTCAATATGAAGTCCTTGCTGCACCACCACATTTTCCGAAAGGCGAATTCGCATGAGGTCAATATAGTTGTGAATAAAAGTCGCCTCCTTATATAAAGGTACATAAGTAGTCTGATTATCATAAAGTACATAACGAAGCAGTTTACTAAGATCGAGTACAGCCTCCTGCGCCTTTTCGGTATTAAAGGCAATCAATGCATAGATATTATTCAGCGTATTTAATAAGAAATGCGGATTTAATTGATTTTTCAGATTATCTAATTCAGCCTCTGTTTTTTCGCGTTCAACTTCCAAGCGGGCAGCTTCAGAAGCTCGCCAACGTGAAGCTATTCTTAATAAAGCACTCACTGCAGCAGAAAGTAAAAGCGTAATCATGTCGCGCACAAAGAAGATCCAACGCGGAGGACGCATTCCATGATGAGGCGGAGCATTTTGTTGCATAGCTCCCATTACCCGTTCCTTAATTGCTCTTCCGGCATGATGCATCGTATCTGATTCCATTTCAGGGCCTCTAACTTCTGGCGGGAATTGCACCCATGGTGAGAAATGCAACATGAAAGCTATGCATACTACCAAAAGCACATTCCATACTACGTAACTTATTGTACGGTCACTAAATAGCAATTTAGGTGCTAACCATAAATAGTTCATATAGAATATAGCCATCATGTAACACGGCATCTCTGAAAACTTTAAATACATTTTCCAGACATCCGCTGTATTGTTGCTATGATCTATCAACAAAAAAGGGAAGGCAAAAACAAGAAACCAAACAAATATATGAATCGCGATTTCTGGAAATTTACGATGATTATTCATAACGTATTGCATCAATAGGATTCAAGCCGGCGGCCTTCTTAGCAGGATACCAACCAAAGAAAACACCTGTTACGGTACATACGGCAAAACTAAGGATAACGCTCCAAGGCTGTATATAGATCGGCCACTTCGCCAACAGGTTCACAGCAAACGAGCTGCTTATACCCAAGACGACTCCGATCAGTCCACCTGTAATGCTAATCATCACCGCTTCAATTAGAAACTGACTCAAAATATCTACTCCACGGGCTCCTACACTCATACGCAGACCTATTTCTTTAGTACGCTCCGTAACAGACACATACATGATATTCATAATGCCAATACCTCCTACAAGTAACGAAATACCGGCAATACAGGCAAGTAACATGGTTAACATGTCGGTCGTAGAAGTCATCATACTACTTAGCTCTTCTTGCGAACGAACATTAAAATCATCTGAATCTGTTGCTTTAAGTTTATGATTTGTACGCAAGATCTCCGAAATTTCGGCAGTTGCATTCTCCGTCATCCCTTCAGTAAGAGCTGAGCAAAAGATGCCGCTCAAATAAGTCTGTGCCAGCAAGCGCTTCATCACTGTAGTATAAGGAGAAAGTACAATTTCGTCTTGGTCTTGACCCATGCTATTATATCCTTTTGCAGCAAGCACACCTACTATACGGAAAGGAACCTTACCGAAGCGGATTATCTTACCGACTGGTTCTTCTCCATTAGTGAAGAGATTCTTCACAATGGTTGTTCCGATTACGCAGACCTTTGCACTACTATGAATATCTGCTTCACTAAACATCTCACCATCCTCCACTTTAAGCTGACGAATATCAAGATACTCTAAATTCACTCCATTCATGCTTGCAGGATAATTATTCGAGCCATACACAAACTGCCCCGATTTACTCACATTCGGTGAAGTAGCAGCAACATAACGACAATTCTCTTGAATATCCTGAAAATCTTTCATTTTAAGGGTTTCCATGGAACTGGCATCCATACGCACTCCTCCACGCATCTCAGAGCCCGGATTAATCATGATCATGTTCGATCCCATCTCAGCAATCTGACTTTGGATGCTCCGCTTCGAACCTTGTCCGATAGCAAGCATCGTAATCACCGAAGCCACACCTATAATAATGCCTAGCATCGTAAGGAAGCTACGTAGCTTATTATTGGCTAATGCCTTGAGTGCTATTTTAAATAAATTCGTTGCATTCATAAATCTAATATTAATCCTCCTCTACGGGCAAGGCTGCTAAACCCTCTGCCGCACTAAGAATGTTTGTATTTTGCTTATCCTCGATGATATGTCCATCTCTTAATATTATATTACGACTACAATAATGAGATATCTCGGGGTTATGCGTTACAAAGATGATGGTTTTTCCTTCCGCATGAAGCTTTTGGAATAGCACCAATATATCGAAAGAGGTACGAGTATCTAAATTACCGGTAGCCTCATCAGCTAAGATTACTGCCGGATCATTGACTAGTGCACGTGCAATAGCTACACGTTGCATCTGTCCACCCGACATTTGGTTACTCTTATGATCTAAACGATCACCAAGTCCCACCGATTGTAAAGCTTCAATGGCTTTACGGCGGCGTTCGCTATGACTGATACTCGGATTATACATCAACGGGAGTTCTACATTTCCTATTGCAGTGGTTTTGGCCAGCAGATTGTAACTCTGAAACACAAAACCGATTTTACGATTGCGAAGCGTAGCACGTTCGGGCTTGCTCATCGTACGTACCGATATTCCATCGAGGCGATATTCACCCGAAGTCGGAACATCTAAGCAACCCAACAGATTAAGTAAGGTCGACTTACCCGAACCCGAAGTACCCATGATGGTCACAAACTCTCCTTCGGTGATGGTAAACGAAACGCCACGCAAAGCATGAACCGTTTCCTCACCTACCACAAAGTCGCGTTTGATATCTTCCAGCTCTATGATTGGTTTTGTACTCATAACTTATTTCGTTTTATTCTGTCCCGGACGTTTGGGCATAAATGGAGAACTTTCCGTACTGCTGCTCGTGGTTTTACTAGAACTTGAGGTTGACGTGGCATCATTCCCCGGCATCATTCCCGCCGTAGCCTCAAGTATTACCTTTTGTCCGGCACTAATTCCACTAATAATCTCCGTAAGTGTACCATTGGTAATGCCCACTTGCACGGGAATTGCTTTAAACACTTTCCCCTGACGTACCCATAGTATTTTGTGCGTTTCATCTTCCTTAATGCCGGCTGTGCGCTGCACTACATCTTCTGAACCGATCAAAGCAGAATCGGGCGTAAAGCGAAGTGCTTTATTAGCTACTACTAATATATTCGACTTTTCGAGCGTATAGATTGTTACATTGGCTGTCAATCCCGGTTTTAATTTCAAACTTTCGTTGTTAGCCTTTATCACTACTTCGTAAGTTACTACATTATTAGTGGTGGTTGCTTCTTGGCGAACCTGAGTTACTTCTCCTTCAAACGATTCATCGGGATAAGCATCTACAGTAAAGCTTACACGTTGCCCTTTGCGAACTTCTCCTATATCAGCCTCGTCAATGTCAGCAACTACCTGCATTTGCTTCAAATCTTGTGCTATCTTAAATAAAGTAGGAGTGCTCATACTGGCAGCCACGGTTTGTCCTTCTTCTACTTCTTTAGAAAGTACCACCCCATCAATCGGTGAATAAATCATGGCATAGCCTAAATTGGTGCGTGCCTTCTCATAATCGAGTTTAGCGGTTGCATAATTACTTACAGCAGTGCGATAATTGTAAAGCGCTTCGTCAAGGCTCTGAGTACTGGAAAGATCCTTTTCATGAAGTCCTTTTATGCGGAGATATTCTTTATGTTGATATTCCAATCGATCTTTGGCAAGGCGCATATTGCTTTGCGAAGATTGAAGGGCATTTTGAAGATTTACTCGATCGAGTTCTGCAAGTAGCTGGCCTT
>JAGPIY010000211.1 GCA_018054715.1 Bacteroidaceae bacterium | reverse complement strand
GCTATGGAGCAGAATTCTGCAAACTCATTAAGAGCCATTGCGAGGAAAATGAAATAGAACGTCCGGAGGATCTTCGTGTACGCACGGTAGCGAATAAATCGAAACAGAAGGTGTTTATTATTCAAGCGATTGACCGTCAGGTAGCTCTTGATGATATTGCGAATTCCAAAGGGATGGATTTTACAGAACTTCTTGATGAGGTCGAAGCTATTGTGTATTCAGGCACTAAGTTGAATATCGATTATTTCTTACGTGAAATAATGGATGAAGATCATATGGAGGATATTTATGAATACTTTCATGAATCTACAACTGATGGCTTGGAATCTGCAATAGAAGAACTTGGTGAAGATTATAGTGAAGAAGAAATAAGATTAGTTCGTATTAAATTTATTTCCGAAATGGCAAACTAAAATATTTTTTTTGAATATTAGAATAGATTAAGGAGAGGGCATTCGATAGAGTGCTCTCTCTCTCTTTGTTTTTATTATTTCTATAAATTCCATTTTCTCTGTATAAAAGGCACTAATTTTTGCAAAAAAACAATCTGATATGATGTATATGTCGCCGGAAATATGTATATTTGCACGCAATAAAATTTAAAGCTCTCTTTTATGTCATTTATTGCAGACAAGGTCGTAATGGACGGGTTGACATACGACGATGTATTGTTAATACCCGCTTATTCGGAGGTTTTACCTCGTAACGTCGAACTCTCGACGAAGTTTTCGCGTAATATAGAATTGAAGGTCCCTTTTGTTACTGCCGCTATGGATACGGTAACGGAAGCGAAAATGGCTATTGCTATTGCTCGTGAAGGTGGTATTGGTGTAATTCATAAAAATATGTCGATTGCTGATCAAGCACGCCAAGTGGCAATGGTAAAACGTGCTGAAAATGGCATGATCTATGATCCAGTTACCATAAAAGCAGGATCTACCGTGCGTGATGCATTAGCTATTATGGCTGAGTATAAAATAGGGGGTATTCCGGTTGTGGATGATGAACGCTATTTGGTGGGTATTGTTACAAACCGTGATCTTCGTTTTGAACTTGAACTCGATAAACGAATTGATCATGTAATGACAAAAGAGAATCTAATTGTTACAAATCAAAGTACTGATTTGGAATCAGCTGCACAAATTCTGCAACTTCATAAAATAGAAAAACTTCCTGTTGTTGATAAAGATAATAAGTTGATAGGTCTAGTCACTTATAAAGATATTACGAAAGCTAAAGATAAACCAATGGCTTGTAAAGATGCCAAAGGTCGTTTGAGAGTAGCTGCTGGTGTAGGGGTTACAGGAGATACCTTCGATCGTATGACAGCTTTGGTAGATGCTGGCGTAGATGCATTGGTTATTGATACGGCACATGGACATTCGAAAGGTGTTATCGACCAGCTGCGTGAAGCAAAAAGGCGTTTTCCGCAAGTGGATATTGTGGTAGGAAATGTAGCTACTGGAGCTGCTGCATTGGCACTTGTAGAGGCTGGTGCAGATGGTGTTAAGGTTGGTATTGGACCAGGCTCAATTTGCACTACTCGTGTAGTTGCAGGTGTCGGTGTTCCTCAGCTTTCTGCAGTATATGATGTGGCTAAAGCACTTGATGGTACCGGTGTTCCTTTAATTGCTGATGGTGGCTTACGATATTCTGGCGATGTGGTAAAAGCACTTGCCGCAGGAGCTTATTCTGTAATGATCGGTTCATTGGTGGCCGGCACAGAAGAAAGTCCAGGCGAAACGATCATTTTTAATGGTCGTAAATTCAAATCATATCGTGGTATGGGCTCACTTGAAGCAATGGAGAATGGTTCGAAGGATCGCTATTTCCAAAGTGGTGAGACGAATGTGAAAAAGTTAGTGCCTGAAGGTATTGCTGCTCGTGTACCTTATAAAGGTAATCTTTTTGAAGTTGTTTATCAGCTTTGTGGGGGGCTACGCTCTGGAATGGGTTATTGTGGTGCACATGATATAAGTGCTCTTCATAATGCTAAATTTACTCGTATTACGAATGCTGGTGTATTAGAAAGTCATCCTCATGATGTGACAATAACAAGCGAGGCGCCTAATTATAGTCGTCCCGAGTAATAAAAATATTGAAAAATATTGTAGAATGCAATTTTTCAAGTGATATTACGTTTTCTCTACAGGGCTTTAGGGCTCTGTATATAAATGCTTAATAGAGAAAGAAAAATAATGAAGAAGAATCTGTTTCTATCGTGGGCTTTGGCTTGCACTACGGTGGTTTGTGCACAACAACAGTCCGACCCTGTACTAATGACGATCAACAATAAGAATGTAACTCGTTCTGAGTTTGAATATATTTATAATAAGAATCGTTCTGTATCTGGTAGTGAGCAACTTTCGCTAACTGATTATGCAAAATTGTTTATCAATTTTAAATTGAAAGTTGCTGAAGCTGAATCGTTAGGATTAGATACTACGCGTGCTTTTCATAATGAATTTATGGGATATCGTCAGCAAGTGGCAGCAAGTTATCTTTCAGATGCTACGGCTGACGAAGCATATGCTCATCAACAATATGATTCGTTGCAAAGTATAGGAGAATGGCAACAAGTGCGTGTAGCGCATATTTTTAAGATTCTTCCTCAAAATGCAACTCAAGAAACCAAAACTCGTTTACAGCATACTGTTGATTCTATTTATACTGCTTTGCAGGGAGGAGCTTCTTTCTCGGAATTAGCTAAAGTGAATTCTGATGATCGCTCTAGTGCATCACAAGGTGGGGCACTTCCTTGGATTGGTCGCAGACAAGCTATTCCAGAGTTTGAGAAGGTGGCTTTTGAATTGCAACCTAATACATATAGCAAGCCTTTTGAATCAGCTAATGGTTTTCATCTCATTTTTAAATACGAAGAGCAGCAACTTCCTTATGATAAAGTACGTGACCAAATTCTTAGTTTACGTGTTCGAAAAGGCATGATGAGTAAAGGGCAGGAAGCAAAGATTATTGAGTTACGAAAGGAATATAAGCTTTCTTCGGATATGTCTGATTCACAAGTTTTATCTTATGAAGATCAACGATTAGAAAATAAGTATCCTGAATTTGCACATCTAATGCAAGAATATAGAGATGGTATTCTTCTCTTCGAAATTAGCAAAACCCAAGTGTGGGATAAAGCAGCTGAAGATACAGAAGGACTTACGAAGTTTTTCTCTTCTCATAAAGCAAACTACAAATGGGATGAGCTACATTTTAAAGGAGCTGTTCTTCATGCCCGTGATGAAGCTACCCTTGCAAAAGCAAAAGCCCTTTTGAAGGGGACTCCACAAACGGAATGGAGTGAAAAAATAGCTCATGCTTTTAATACGAAAGA
>JAGPIY010000210.1 GCA_018054715.1 Bacteroidaceae bacterium | reverse complement strand
GTGCTTGTATAGAACCTTTTTCTCTACACTTCAAACTCTTTTCATCTATACGATGGCATCTGTTTTAATTAAGCAGTACGGCTTTTCTTTTTTTGCCGTAGGTCTTTCTTTAATTTGCCCTACGGCTTTCTTCAGAAAGACACGCTGGTATAAAAGTAATGTTTCTTATCTAAAACAGCCAACTACGAATTAAAACAAAAAGCACTTGCGCAATTTAAAAAAAACGATTATCTTTGCCCTGCATAACCGCTTCACACAATGAGTTGCACACAAATTAAATGCTCTTCCTTTTTCTATAACCGCTCAATTTGGAATCGCGCATTCATCTGGCTTAAACGTTTCCGGAAACGGAAAGGATATAGTATTCAATCACCTTGGGCTTTTTCGTATGCACGATATATCATTTTAGCAAAAGATCAATACTATGCATTTTGTTCCTTAAAAGAACTTTACAACAAAGCTCAATCAAACAAACTACCTCGAAAAAGATATGAACTTTTATTTCGCTTAGCCAACAACATGCAAGCCAAGGAATGGGTATTATTGGGAGGAAAAGGGGAACTGGAAATGGCGTATTTAAAAGCTGCGCGATCGAAAATTGCACTTCGCGATTTTACTCCGAACTCATTCTTCACATTGCCTAGTGAGAGCTGCCTTTTCTTGGTCAATACAGAATACCTAACCTTAGAAGAAGTTCAAGAGAACATTTCTTTTGTGTTGAATCATGCTAATGAAAAAGATATACTGGTAATCAGTGGCCTACAACGTTCGAAAGCGTTACGTCTTTTTTGGAAAAGCATCACTCAGCATCCAAAAGCCCGCTCTTCGTTCGATCTCTATGAAGCAGGAATTATATGCTTTAATTCTTTATATCCTCAGATGTGCTATCTCATCAATTATTAATTTATCCTCAACAATCCACATGAAAAAAAGCAAGATTTACACTCGCACAGGCGATGCCGGATCAACAAGTTTAGTCGGAGGCACTAGAGTTTCCAAATGCCATCCTCGATTGGAAGCATATGGCACACTTGATGAATTAAACTCACACCTCGGGCTATTGCATGCATTGCTTTCGCCAAAAAACAAAGATCTTTTCGGAGAAAAATTACTTTTCATCCAAAAAAAACTTTTTACCATTGGTGGCTATTTAGCAACCGACCCGACTCAACACTCACTTCCAACAAAATTTGAAATCACCTCAGAAGTTCTCACAGAAATCGAGCAATGGATCGATGAATTAAATGCAGAGCTACCCGAGCTACATTCATTTATAGTGCCGGGAGGAAGCATCACTGCCTCACAAAGCCATATTTGCCGCACGGTTTGCCGACGTGCTGAACGAAACATACTAGCATTACAGCCTGAAATCCAAGTAAATGAATGGGTTCTGAGGTATATCAATCGACTTTCCGATTTCCTATTCATCTTTGCACGCACACTAAATAAAGAAGAGGCTGAAGAAAAGCTTATTTAGACAAAAGAAAAGGAAAAAACAGATCGAAAGAAGTCGCCTAAAAGAAAGTAGAAAAAAAAACAAAGATTTTTCGCAAAACATGCGATTAAATAAGAATTTTATTATACTTTTGCGCCCAAATCAAAAAAAATAAACCACATGTATTGGACATTAGAATTAGCTTCAAAATTAGAAGATGCACCTTGGCCCGCTACCAAGGATGAACTTATTGACTATGCCATTCGCTCAGGATCACCACTTGAAGTGATTGAGAATCTGCAAGAAATGGAAGATGAAGGTGAAATCTACGAAACCATTGAAGATATCTGGCCAGACTACCCTAGCAAGGAAGACTTCTTCTTCGATGAAGAGGAGTACTAAAAATAAGTTCTATTTTACAAAAAAGCGCAACGTTACATACGATATTGCGCTTTTTCGAGTTTATAATATATCGGCCAAAAATCATTTATGAAGAAAACTAGCATTCGCATTCTGCTCTCCTGCTTTTTTGTACTTTCCTTTGCGACAGTGCAAAAAGTTCATGCACAATTCGATGCACAATTCTCTCAATATTGGGCTGTTACAAATTATTACAATCCTGCATATGCTGGACAAACGGACAAATTAAATGTCACCGCAGCTTATAGCCAACAACTATCCGGCTTCGATAATGCTCCTAAAACAACGTACTTCGCAGCTGACTGCCCCTTTAAACTCATGGGAATAAAACAAGGTGCCGGCCTCATCTTTTCGAACGACCAACTCGGTTTCTTCACCAATCAAACGCTTGGATTACAATACTCCGCTAAACTCAAATTATTTAACGGGCAAATCGGTTTAGGCGGACAAGTTGGTATCGTCAGTATAGGATTCGACCCCTCAAATGTAACGATGTATGATGAAAGCACGGGTACTGTCGTTTCGGGCACAAGCAGCGACGAATTAGTACCTACCAGCAAGGTGAGCGGGACTAAAATAGATGCTGCACTGGGTGCCTTTTATACACATCGACTTTTCTATACAGGAGTCTCGGTTACTCACTTTCTTTCACCTGTAATAAACTGGGGAGAGACCAATCAATTCGAGGTTTCACCTGTTTATTATTTTACAGGAGGAAGCAATATTAAAACAAATATTCCGTTCTTAACACTGCAACCCTCCTTTCTTGTAAAAAGTGATTTTGCAGATTATAAGCTTGACCTCAGCTGCCGCGGCACGTATGCTTGGAACGGGAAAGAGTTTCTAGCAGGTATTTCTTATAGTCCGGCAACTTCGGCTACATTCATGATAGGAGCAATGATGAAGAACGTACGGTTGACCTACTCCTACGAGCTCTTCACAAATGGAATTGGCACTGCAAGCGGTAGCCATGATTTGGTTCTTGGATACTCTGTAGATATGAATTTTGGTCAAAAAGCGAAGAACAAACATAAAAGTGTACGCATTTTATAAATAGATATGAAGAAAATAACATTCATTCTGGCTATAGCCCTCTTGGCAATCATTGCCTATTCGTGTGGAAAACCCATGCGTAGCCAAACCGTTGGAGGCGAAGTAACCGGCATAAGCATGATGGCATGGGACGAACCAACTCCTTACGGCATGGCTCTCATCAAACGTGGTTCATTGAAAATCGGTTCCGAAGAAAAAGATTCTTTATGGGGAATCAACGACCCTTCACGAGACATCTCTATTGACGCTTTCTGGATGGATCAGACAGAAGTAAGCAACTCAAAATACAAACAATTTGTATATTGGGTGCGCGATTCTATCATTCGCGAACGATTGGCAAGCCCTAGCTACGGGGGCAATGAACTTTATAAAATTGAAGAAGATAAAGAAGGAAATCGTATTAAACCTCATCTAAATTGGAGCAAGCCCATTCCATGGAAACGAGCTACTGAAGATGAG
>JAGPIY010000045.1 GCA_018054715.1 Bacteroidaceae bacterium | reverse complement strand
ATATCGTCCTCAGTTCTATCTCCGTACAATGGACTGTACAGGTGAGATCACTCTTCCAGAGGGAACTGAAATGGTAATGCCTGGCGATAATGTAACAATTACTGTAGAACTAATTTACCCAGTTGCTCTAAACGTAGGTCTACGTTTTGCAATGCGCGAAGGTGGTCGTACAGTAGGTGCAGGTCAGATTACAGAGATCCTCGAGTAATTATTATGTATAATTTCAGCTCGTTTTCGAACGAGCTGAATACACGGAAATAGCTCAGTCGGTAGAGCACTGGTCTCCAAAACCAGGTGTCGGGAGTTCGAGCCTCTCTTTCCGTGCACAAAAGCTAAGCAATGAAAAGTATAGCAAACAAATTTGTAAATTATTGCAAAGAGTCTTATGACGAACTTGTTCATAAAGTCTCATGGCCTTCATATTCTGAATTAACTAGCAGTGCTGTGATCGTATTAGAAGCTTCCATTCTAATTGCGCTTCTCGTATTTGCTATGGACTTTGTCTTTGATTCACTTATGAACGGAGTTATTTACCCTCATAATTAAACGTAAGTTAACATGTCTGAGACAGATAAAAAGTGGTATGTCCTTCGCGCCATTAGCGGGAAAGAAGCTAAGGTAAAAGAGTACTTAGAGGCCGATATCAAAAATAGCGGTCTAAACGACTTTATTTCTCAGGTGTTGATCCCTACTGAAAAAGTATACCAAGTTCGTAATGGCAAAAAAGTGCTTGTTGAGCGCAGCTATTTACCTGGGTATGTATTGATTGAGGCTAAATTGGTAGGAGAAGTTATTCACCATCTGGTGAATACACCTAATGTTATCAATTTCCTTGGAGGATCTGACAACCCCGTTCCTTTAAGACAGTCTGAAGTAAGCCGCATTTTAGGTACAGTGGATGAACTGCAAGATGGAAATGTTGATTTCAGCATTCCATTTACTGTAGGAGAAATTGTAAAAGTAAACGATGGCCCTTTCTCTGGCTTTAATGGTGTAATTGAAGAAGTAAACAACGAAAAGAAAAAATTGAAAGTCATGGTTAAGATCTTTGGACGTAAAACTCCTCTAGAACTTGGCTTTACACAAGTAGACAAGGAATAAAACAGAGTGTTGGTTACGAAACACAATTCCTTACTTTTATATATTAAAAATAAAAAGAAAAAAAATGGCTAAAGAAGTTGCTGGATTAATCAAGCTACAGATTAAAGGAGGCGCTGCAAATCCTTCTCCTCCCGTGGGCCCTGCATTAGGTTCCAAGGGTATTAATATAATGGAATTTTGCAAGCAATTCAACGCCAGAACCCAGGACAAGGGGGGTAAAATATTGCCTGTCGTTATTACTTATTATGTAGACAAATCATTTGATTTTGTAATTAAGACTCCTCCTGTTGCAATCCAACTCTTGGAGATTTGCAAACTCAAAAGTGGTTCTGCTGAGCCTAATCGTAAGAAAGTTGCTGAGATCTCTTGGGAGCAAGTACAAACGATTGCGCAAGACAAGATGGTCGACCTCAACTGCTTCACTATTGATAGTGCAATGCGTTTAGTTGCAGGTACAGCCAGAAGTATGGGTATCACTGTAAAAGGTGAATTCCCTAGTAATAACTAATAAACTTCAATTGTAATGGGAAAACTGACAAAAAATCAAAAGTTAGCAGCCAGTAAAATTGAAGCAGGTAAAACTTACACACTCAAAGAAGCTTCGCAATTGGTGAAAGATATCACCACTACTAAATTCGACGCTTCCGTGGATATTGACGTACGATTGGGTGTAGATCCTCGTAAGGCAAACCAAATGGTGAGAGGTGTAGTTTCTCTTCCTCACGGAACAGGTAAAGTTGTACGAGTTCTCGTACTCTGTACTCCCGATCAGGAAGCTGCTGCAAAAGAAGCTGGTGCTGACCACGTTGGTCTAGATGAATATATCGACAAGATCAAAGGTGGATGGACAGACATTGATGTAATCATCACAATGCCTTCCATTATGGGTAAAATTGGTGCCCTAGGTAGAGTACTTGGTCCTCGTGGACTAATGCCAAACCCTAAGAGTGGTACCGTAACTATGGATGTTGCCAAAGCGGTTAGAGAGGTGAAACAAGGTAAAATAGACTTTAAAGTTGATAAAACTGGTATCATTCACTCTTCTGTTGGTAAGGCTTCTTTCACCACTGAACAGATTCGCGAAAATGCTAAAGAGTTTATCGCTACACTGCTCAAGTTGAAACCTACTGCCGCTAAAGGAACTTATATGAAGAGTATTTATCTTTCTAGTACCATGAGTAAAGGTATTAAGATTGATCTGAAATCAGTAGATGAAATCTAATTAATCGAACAAAAATGAGAAAAGAAGATAAATCAATCAATATTGAGATGATTGCATCTGCCATTAGTGAGTATGCTCACTTCTATTTGGTAGATCTCACCGCATTAAACGCAGAGAAAACCAGTACACTTCGTCGTAAATGTTTTGAGAAGGGCATCAAATTGATGGTCATCAAAAATAAACTTCTGCACAAAGCATTGGAAAACCTAGAAGGTGACTTTTCACCTGTTTATAGCTCTCTAAAAGGTTCAACAGCCATTATGTTCAGCAATGTAGGAAATATTCCTGCAAAACTGATTAAAGAGTATGTAAAAGAAGGTACACCTAGCTTGAAAGCAGCTTATGTTGAAGGAGGATTTTACGTAGGTGCAGAACAACTGGAAAGCCTAGTTTCTATAAAGAGCAAGGAAGAAGTTATCGCCGATGTAATTGCATTGCTGCAATCGCCTGCGAAGAATGTCATTTCAGCTCTACAGTCTGGTGGAAACACCATCCATGGAGTGCTTAAGACTCTGGGAGAAAGATAAAAAAAACAAAGAATTAAGTAGTAATAAAACAATTAAAATTATACAAAAATGGCAGATTTGAAAGCTTTTGCAGAACAATTAGTTAACTTGACAGTAAAAGAAGTTAACGAGCTTGCAACTATCCTTAAAGAAGAGTATGGCATTGAGCCCGCTGCTGCAGCTGTTGCAGTTGCCGCTGGTCCTGCTGCCGCTGAGGCCGCTGAAGAGAAAAATTCTTTCGACGTTGTGTTGAAAGGTGCTGGTGCCGCTAAACTACAAGTAGTAAAAGCAGTAAAAGAGGCTTGTGGCCTTGGTCTAAAAGAAGCAAAAGATCTAGTTGATGGTGCACCAAGCGTTATCAAAGAAGGTCTTGCTAAAGACGAAGCTGAATCTTTGAAGAAAGTTCTTGAAGAGGCTGGCGCTGAAGTTGAGCTTAAGTAAAACGACCTGTTAACAGGTTTTCGGTTAAGAACCTCCTTGTATGAGGGGTTCTTAACCTTTTTGCGTCTTTAGCAAGAACATATTGAAACTTTCTATTTTATTATTGATATTTATTTTTATTTAGCAGTAAGATAAATAAAAGCACTCTCTAGAATCCGTAAAGTTCACGCAAAAGAAATTAGTACAATAAGTAAGTTCACCAAATCCATTGACAGATGTCTTCTAAAACCCAAAATCAAAGAATAAATTTCGCTACTGCCAAGAATCCGATGCAGTATCCGGACTTCTTGGAAGTGCAGTTGAAGTCATTTCAAGACTTTCTACAACTTGATACACCTCCCGAATTTAGAAAAAATGAGGGATTGTACAAAGTGTTTGCAGAGAATTTTCCTATCGCAGACACTCGAAATAATTTCGTTCTTGAATTCCTTGATTATTACATTGATCCTCCTAGATACTCAATTAACGAATGCTTAGAAAGAGGTCTAACCTACAGTGTACCCTTGAAAGCAAAGCTCAAGTTATACTGTACAGACCCTGAACATGAAGATTTCGATACAGTAATTCAGGATGTATTCCTTGGTCCGATTCCTTATATGACGGACAAAGCTACATTCGTTATTAATGGTGCAGAGCGTGTAATTGTATCACAGCTCCACCGCTCACCTGGTGTATTCTTTGGGCAAAGCATCCATGCCAATGGTACAAAGCTCTACTCTGCACGTATTATCCCTTTTAAAGGATCATGGATTGAATTTGCAACAGACATTAATAACGTGATGTATGCATATATCGACCGAAAGAAGAAATTGCCTGTAACTACCCTACTACGTGCTATTGGTTTCGAAAATGATAAAGACATTCTAGAAATATTCAACCTTGCAGAAGAGATTAAAGTAAACAAAACAAATCTCAAAAAAGTCGTTGGGCGTAAACTTGCTGCAAGGGTGTTAAAAACATGGGTCGAAGACTTCGTTGATGAAGATACCGGTGAAGTAGTTTCTATTGAACGCAATGAAGTAATTATTGACCGTGAAACTGTTATAGAAGAGAGCCATCTTGATGAAATATTAGAAGCTGGCATTTCAAACATCTTGCTACACAAAGAAGAACTTAATCAAAGCGATTACTCTATCATTTATAATACTCTTCAAAAGGATCCAAGTAATTCTGAAAAAGAAGCTGTTCTCTACATCTATCGCCAGCTACGCAATGCAGATCCTGCTGATGATGCAAGTGCTAGAGAAGTAATCAACAATCTCTTCTTTTCAGAGAAACGCTATGATTTGGGACAAGTTGGACGCTATCGCATCAATAGGAAGCTTGAATTAACAACTCCAATGGATGTCTGCGTACTTACTAAAGAAGATATTATTGAAATTATCAAGTATCTTATTGAATTAATTAATTCGAATGCGGTTGTCGATGACATTGACCACTTAAGTAATCGACGCGTACGCACAGTTGGAGAACAACTTTCTAATCAATTTGCTATTGGCTTAGCTCGTATGTCTCGTACAATTCGTGAGCGAATGAATGTACGGGATAATGAAGTATTTACTCCGATTGATTTGATTAATGCCAAAACGATCTCTTCTGTCATAAATACCTTCTTTGGTACAAATGCACTTTCACAATTCATGGACCAAACGAACCCACTCGCAGAAATCACCCACAAACGACGTATGTCTGCCCTCGGACCTGGTGGATTGAGCCGCGAACGTGCAGGTTTCGAAGTACGTGACGTACACTATACTCACTACGGACGTCTTTGTCCTATTGAAACTCCTGAAGGCCCAAATATCGGTTTGATTTCTTCTCTTTGTATTTATGCAAAGATAAATGAACTAGGATTCATAGAAACACCATATCGTAAGGTAGAAGAAGAAAAAGCAGATCTTGATGAGAATACTGTTATTTATCTTACTGCAGAAGAGGAAGAAGGGAAAATTATTGCACAAGGAAACAGTGAACTAGACAAAAATGGAAATTTTGTACAAAGCCGCATTAAAGCACGCCAAGATGCAGATTTCCCTGTTGTAAGTCCATCTGAAATTGAGCTAATGGATATTGCTCCACAACAGATTGCTTCTATTGCAGCTGCATTAATTCCATTTTTGGAGCACGATGATGCAAACCGCGCATTAATGGGATCAAACATGATGCGTCAAGCTGTGCCATTACTTCGCACAGAAGCACCTATTGTTGGAACTGGCATTGAAAAGCAACTTGCTCAAGATTCACGCACACAAATAACTGCAGAAGGAGATGGAACTATCGAATTTGTAGATGCAACCACTATACGTATCAAATATGATCGTACACCGGACGAGGATTTTGTCAGCTTTGAAAGTGCAACTAAGGAATATATAATTCCGAAGTTCCGCAAAACGAACCAGAATATGACAATTGATTTGCGCCCTACTTGCGAAAGCGGGCAGCGCGTGAAAAAAGGAGATATTCTTACTGAAGGTTATTCAACAGAAGCAGGCGAATTAGCTTTAGGCAAAAACTTACTCGTAGCATATATGCCTTGGAAAGGTTACAACTATGAAGATGCTATCGTGCTTAACGAGCGTGTTGTTCGCGAAGATTTGCTTACTTCAATTCACGTTGAAGAATTTTCACTTGAAGTTCGTGAAACTAAGCGTGGTATGGAGGAACTAACCTCAGATATCCCTAACGTAAGTGAAGATGCTACTAAAGATTTAGATAGCAATGGTATTGTTCGTATTGGTGCTCGCATCGAACCAGGTGATATCATGATTGGTAAAATCACTCCGAAAGGAGAATCCGATCCTTCCCCTGAGGAAAAACTTCTACGTGCTATTTTTGGAGACAAGGCTGGCGACGTGAAGGATGCTTCATTGAAAGCTTCTCCATCATTAAAAGGTGTAGTTATTGGCCGCAAATTATTTGCCCGTGCTATCAAAACACGTACAAGTAAAGCTGCAGACAAAGCTTTGATGCCAAATATTGATGAAGAGTATCAAAGAAAAGCAGATGAGCTTAAAGCAATTATGCTCGATAAGTTGATGGCACTCGTGAATGGAAAAATTTCGCAAGGCGTGAAAGACTACATGGGTATAGAGGTTATTCAAAAAGGTATTAACTTTGAAAGAGGCGTATTAGCCGCATTGGATTTCACTTCTATTCAAGTTAGTAAATGGACCAACGATGCACACATCAACGAAATGATACCACAGCTTATTCTTAACTACTTGAAAAAGTATAAAGAATTAGATGCGGAACTCAAACGTAAGAAATTTGCAATAACCATTGGCGATGAACTTCCTGCCGGAATTATTCAATTGGCAAAAGTGTATATTGCGAAGAAGCGTAAAATTGGTGTAGGTGATAAGATGGCAGGACGCCACGGTAATAAGGGTATTGTTTCTCGCGTTGTTCGCCAAGAAGATATGCCATTCCTTGCTGACGGTACTCCTGTTGACATTGTGCTGAACCCACTTGGTGTGCCTTCTCGTATGAACCTTGGACAGATTTTCGAAGCAGTTTTAGGATCAGCGGGTAAAAAACTTGGTCTTAAATTCGCCACTCCTATTTTCGACGGTGCTAGCCTTGAAAATATTTGCGAATGGACTGACAAAGCTGAACTCCCACGCTATGGAAAGACTTATCTCTACGACGGTGGAACAGGTGAAGGATTCGACCAACCGGCAACAGTTGGTATAACTTATATGCTTAAACTAGGGCACATGGTTGAAGACAAAATGCACGCTCGTTCTATCGGTCCTTATTCTCTTATTACACAACAACCTCTTGGTGGTAAAGCACAATTTGGTGGTCAGCGTTTTGGAGAAATGGAGGTATGGGCACTTGAAGCTTTCGGTGCTGCACATATCCTACAGGAAATCCTCACAATCAAGTCGGATGACGTTTCAGGACGTTCCAAAGCCTATGAAGCAATTGTTAAAGGTGACCCAATGCCAACTCCAGGCATACCTGAGTCATTAAACGTATTGCTGCACGAATTACGCGGCTTAGGACTAAGCATCCACCTTGAGTAAAATAAAGAAGTAGATAACTCTTTTCAAAATATATAAGAAAATGGCTTTTAGAAAAGAATCAAAAATAAAGAACAATTTCACGAAGATCACTATCGGTCTAGCCTCTCCGGAGGAAATTCTCGAAGGATCTAGCGGTGAGGTAACGAAACCCGAAACCATCAACTACCGCACGTATAAACCCGAACGTGAAGGTTTGTTCTGCGAACGTATCTTCGGCCCAGTCAAAGATTACGAGTGTCATTGTGGCAAATACAAACGTATCCGTTATAAAGGCATTGTATGCGACCGTTGTGGTGTAGAAGTAACAGAAAAGAAAGTACGTCGTGAGCGTATGGGACACATTCAATTAGTGGTTCCCGTTGCACACATTTGGTATTTTCGTTCGCTACCTAATAAAATCGGTTACTTATTGGGTCTTCCCACTAAGAAGCTTGATTCTATCATCTATTACGAACGTTATGTAGTGGTTCAACCTGGTAATGTAGAGGGTGCTAATAAATTCGATCTTCTCTCCGAAGATGAATACCTTGACATTGTTGAGCGCCCCGAGATGAAGAATAATTCCTTCCTTGAGGATACTGATCCCAATAAGTTTATAGCTAAAATGGGAGCTGAAGCGATCTACGACCTGCTTTGCAATATAGATCTCGATTCACTTTCCTATGAATTACGTCACAAAGCTAGTAATGACAACTCGCAGCAGCGCAAGAACGAGGCTCTAAAACGTCTGCAAGTTGTAGAATCGTTCCGTGCTTCTAAGAATCGTAATAAACCAGAATGGATGATTGTACGTGTTGTACCAGTTATTCCTCCTGAGTTGCGCCCTCTTGTACCACTAGACGGTGGCCGTTTTGCAACCTCTGATTTGAATGACCTTTATCGTCGTGTTATTATTCGCAACAACCGATTGAAACGTCTTATTGAAATCAAAGCTCCAGATGTGATTCTTCGCAATGAGAAACGTATGCTGCAAGAATCAGTCGACTCACTTTTCGATAACTCTCGCAAATCAAGTGCAGTGAAAACAGATGCAAACCGTCCTTTGAAATCGCTTTCCGATTCATTGAAAGGTAAACAAGGTCGTTTCCGTCAAAACTTACTTGGTAAACGTGTCGACTACTCCGCTCGTTCGGTTATTGTAGTAGGCCCTGAACTAAAAATGGGCGAATGCGGTATTCCTAAATTAATGGCAGCAGAGCTGTTTAAACCATTTATCATCAGGAAGCTTATTGAACGTGGCATCGTTAAAACTGTAAAATCAGCGAAAAAGATAGTAGATCGCAAAGAAGCTGTGATCTGGGATATCCTAGAATATGTAATGAAAGGACATCCTGTATTGCTGAACCGTGCCCCAACACTTCACCGTTTAGGTATTCAGGCATTCCAACCTCGTATGATTGAAGGTAAAGCAATTCAGCTCCATCCGTTAGCTTGTACGGCATTCAATGCTGACTTTGACGGTGACCAAATGGCTGTACACTTACCTTTAAGTAATGAAGCTGTATTGGAAGCACAATTGTTGATGCTAAACTCGCACAACATCCTGAATCCAGCTAATGGAGCTCCTATTACCGTACCTTCGCAGGATATGGTACTTGGACTATATTACATCACAAAGTTGCGTAAAGGTGCATTAGGTGAAGGTTTCACTTTCTATGGACCGGAAGAAGCTCTTATTGCATACAATGAAGGCCGCGTAGACATTCACGCGATCATCAATGTAAAAGTAAAAGACGTAGATGAAAGCGGTAATATTGTGACTGTAATGATGAAAGAAACCTCTGTTGGTCGTATCATCGTGAACCAAATTGTTCCGGATGAATGTGGTTACATTAACCGAATCATATCAAAGAAATCACTACGCGACATTATCAGTGACGTTATCAAGACCTGTGGTGTAGCAAAAGCAGCCGACTTCCTTGACGGAATTAAAAACCTTGGTTATCACATGGCCTTTAAGGGTGGATTATCATTCAACTTAAATGATATCATTATTCCTAAAGAAAAGGAACAAATGGTGAAAGAAGGATATGAAAAGGTAGAAGAAGTGATGAACAACTATAACATGGGATTCATCACTAACAACGAGCGCTACAACCAAGTAATTGATATTTGGACACATGTAAACTCGAACCTTGCAAATATTCTGATGAAGACTATTTCAAGCGATGACCAAGGTTTCAACTCTGTATACATGATGCTTGATTCAGGTGCTCGTGGTTCTAAAGAACAGATTCGCCAGCTATCAGGTATGCGTGGTTTGATGGCAAAACCTCAAAAAGCAGGTGCAGAAGGAGCTCAAATTATTGAGAATCCTATTCTTGCAAACTTTAAAGAAGGACTTTCGGTATTGGAATACTTTATTTCTACCCACGGTGCTCGTAAAGGTCTTGCAGATACTGCACTAAAAACAGCAGATGCCGGTTACCTTACTCGTCGTTTGGTGGACGTATCGCATGATGTAATTATCAATGAAGAAGACTGCGGAACACTTCGTGGTTTGATATGCACTGAGCTCAAGAATGATGAAGATGTAATAGCTTCACTATATGAGCGTATTCTAGGACGCGTTTCGGTACACGATATTATTCACCCACTTACCGGCAAATTAATTGTTTCCGGAGGTGAAGAAATCACAGAAACTGTTGCAAAAGAGATCGATGAGTCACCTATTGAAAGTGTAGAAATACGTTCCGTACTGACTTGCGAATCGAAACATGGAGTTTGTGGAAAATGTTATGGACGTAACTTGGCAACAAGTCGCATGGTACAAAAAGGAGAAGCTGTTGGTGTCATTGCTGCACAATCTATTGGTGAGCCTGGTACTCAGTTGACACTTCGTACTTTCCACGCCGGTGGTATCGCAGGTAATGCTGCAGCTAACGCCAGCATTAAAGCACACTATGACGGTCGTCTAGAATTTGAAGAGTTACGCACAGTTGACTATACAGATGAAGAAGGAAAACCAGTTAAGATAGTAGTAGGTCGTTTGGCAGAATTACGTATTGTGGATGAAAACACAAAGATTGCTCTTTCTACTTACAACATTCCTTACGGTTCTACCCTATACACAGGAGACTCTGCAAAAGTTACCAAAGACACCCTCATTTGTAAATGGGACCCTTTCAATGCTGTTATTATAACTGAGGCAACAGGTAAGATCCAGTTCGATAACATGATCGAGAATATAACCTACAAAGTAGACTCTGATGAGACTACCGGTTTACGCGAAATCATTATTATTGAATCAAAAGATAAAACCAAAGTACCTTCAGCGCACATTGTTGACGAAAGTGGTGAAATTGTTCGTACCTATAACTTCCCTGTAGGAAGTCACGTAGTAGTAGAAGATAATGCGCTAGTTAAATCGGGTGAAGTTATTGTGAAAATCCCACGTGCCGTAGGTAAAGCTGGTGATATCACTGGTGGTTTGCCTCGTGTTACTGAACTCTTTGAAGCTCGTAATCCATCGAACCCTGCTGTTGTTTCTGAAATTGACGGTGAAATTGCAATGGGCAAGATAAAACGTGGTAATCGTGAAATACAAGTTACCTCTAAGACTGGTGAAATAAAGAAATACCTTGTTCCACTGTCTAAACAGATTCTTGTACAAGAAAGCGATTATGTGCGTGCAGGTACTCCTCTTTCTGATGGAGCTACTACCCCTGCAGATATCTTAGCTATCAAAGGCCCTACAGCTGTACAAGAGTACATCGTAAATGAAGTACAAGACGTATATCGTCTACAAGGTGTGAAGATCAACGATAAACATTTCGAGATCATTGTGCGCCAGATGATGCGTAAAGTACAAATTAAT
>JAGPIY010000209.1 GCA_018054715.1 Bacteroidaceae bacterium | reverse complement strand
CTTTTGGAGATATCACAAAACTCCGTACATTTGCAATGTGTTTTTCATAGTATTAGATTTAAGGTTAACAAAGGTTGGAGTCAGGCGTGACTCCTTTTTTTTTGCATATACCCCAAAGCTCCCCAAACAATAGCCTATAATCTTTAAAATCAAAGTTCGGATCACCAGTAAAATCATGTGTTAGTCCATTGTATAAAGTTCTAAAATCGTTTTCTTTGCAAGAAAAAAAATGTTATGAGCTCAATTGATTCCTTACGCACTCTGGCCTCCTTTATTTTGCCATTGGAAATAAATAATTATTTTGATATAATAGATGTCCAATGCTCAAATAATGACCTTCATATCTACTTAGATGAACAAGCCCAAGTTCCATCCCAATATGAATCTTGGGAAGTTAAGGGCAATGGTTTCTTTCCCGAGGTTCTTATTCGTGATTTTCCCATCAGAGACCGCAAGGTATTCCTTCATGTTCGCCGTCGGCGTTGGCTTGTTTTATCGACTAATGAAAGTACTACAAGATGTTTTACTTTGACCGCAGAGGGGACTCGATACACAGAAGAGTTCGCTTCTTTTTTAAAAGGTATGCTTGGATTCATACCCGATTACGGCCCGCTCTCTTGAGTTATTCTTCCATGTAGATGGTGTTCAGCTAGAGCGTCAATATAAGGAACATCTGAGTGATTATCAGCAATGGCACCAAAAGGAGCATGCAGCTAATTATGTCCTTTTCCCCGAAAACATTGGTCCGCACATGAGCATTGATGAGACATGTGTTTCCAACGGAGAGCTATATACTATTCTTTCAAACAAAGACGCCAAAGGAGGCAAAGGCTGTATCGCTGCAGTTGTGCTAGGAACTAAATCCGAAGATGTAGAAGCTGTTCTTGACAGAATAGCTCCTGATATACGCCAAAAGGTAGAAGAGGTAACGATGGATATGGCAAATACAATGCGCAAAATCATACGTCATAGTTTTCCAAAAGCAACACGGGTTATAGATCGTTTTCATATTCAAAAGTTAGCCTGTGATGCCGTACAGGAAATTAGGATAAATTACCGATGGGAAGCCATACAAGACGAAACGGACGCCATGGAGGAAGCTAAAGGTAGGGCAGAAACCTATAAAACGGAGATATTAGTCAATGGAGATACCAGAAAGCAGTTATTAGTCAGAAGTCGATATCTATTATTTAAATCAGCAGACAAATGGAGTCAAAGTCAAAAAGAAAGAGCAGCTATATTATTTGAATTATATCCCAATCTAAAGAAAGCTTATGGTTTATCACACTCATTAAGAATGATATTCGCAAAGAATACAGTCAAAGATGTGGCAAGAGTAGCTTTAGCTAAATGGTATAATAAAGTGGAAGAAGCTGGGCTGGATTCCTTCAATGTCATTGCAGCTACGTTATATGAGCACTATCAAGAAGTTTTAAACTTCTTCAATAATAGAGCGACAAATGCTTCTGCAGAATCACTTAATGCTAAAATCAAAGCATTCAGAGCATCACTAAGAGGTGTTACAGATATACCATTCTTTATGTTTAGGCTAACAAAAATTTACGCATAACACATGATTTTACTGGTGATCCGGTGTGAGTCCGTTATGGGGGTCGGTAGTTACCAACCATTAGCCAATAGCAAGGGTGTCGACCGTGAGGCGAATCTGAAGGAAGCTTGCGGCAAAGTCCCGAACTGAGGAATACGAATAACATTAGGCAAAGCTGATTTGGATGAGTTTGCAAAACAAAACGAAGTCCAATAACTACCCGGGAAGTCAGCGTGTAAATGTTGCAGTTACATGGGATGAAGGTTATGCATCTTACCACGGGAGATCTCACGGACGTGTGGATGTTTTTTTTTCAGAAACACGGATAACAATTGCTGTGAGAAGTCAGCCGATGACATAGTACCCGATTTAAATCGACTACTCGGGGAAGGTCTGAACCTTATCTAAGTGAGAAGTAAATGAATGTAACCTTATGAAGGGAAGAATGCAGAAAATATCAGCAGTGAATGATAGCTGCCCGCAAAAGAATAGGACGGAATCCGAAGGCTATGTGGGAGTGCAGACTTTTATAGGGATTACTGAAAACAACCTCACGGAAGTGCATTTTACAAAAGATGATTTACTGGAACGTATATTGTCGCCTGCCAATTTGAACAAGGCTTATAAACAGGTCCTATCGAATGGTGGCAGTGGAGGTGTCGATAAAATGGAAACAGAAGAACTTCTTCCGTTTCTGAAACTCCATAAAGATAAACTGGTAACATCTTTAATGGCTGGTAATTACCATCCTAATCCTGTTCGTAGGGTAGAAATCCCTAAGGACAATGGCAAGAAACGCCAGCTTGGTATCCCTACCGTAGTTGATCGTCTTATTCAACAAGCCATATCACAAGTTTTGTCTCCGATTTATGAACGTGAATTCAGTAACAACAGCTTCGGTTTTCGTCCGAAACGCAGTGCGCATAAAGCGCTGCAAACGGCCCAGAGTTATATTAATGCAGGTAATAAATATGCCGTAGATTTAGATTTGGAGAAGTTTTTCGATACAGTCAACCAAAGCAAGCTGATAGAAATTCTTTCCCGCAGGATAAAAGATGGGAGAGTGATTTCTCTTATCCATAAATATCTCCGCGCGGGAGTTATAATTGGTCATAAATTTGAGAAAAGCAGTCGGGGAGTTCCTCAAGGTGGTCCCCTTAGTCCGCTACTGAGCAATATAATGCTCAATGAACTGGACAAAGAACTGGAACACCGAGGACATCCATTTGTCCGCTATGCAGATGATTGCATGATATTTTGCAAAAGTAAACGCTCTGCCAGTCGTACGATGAAGCACATCATTTGTTTTATCGAAGAAACCCTCTTTCTGAGGGTAAACCGAGAGAAAACGAAAGCAGGATATGTGCGGGGCATGAGGTTCTTAGGTTATTCCTTTTATAATATCAAAGGAGGATTTCGCTTATCTGTACACCCCAAAAGTTATGCAAAACTGAAAGCCCGATTGAAAGAGCTGACAGGTCGCAGTAATGGTATGGGATACGATAAACGCAAATACGAACTTCATCAATTCATTCGTGGCTGGATTGAATACTTCAAACTGGCAGACATGCAAAACCATCTGAAGAGAATAGATCAATGGCTCCGTCGTCGGCTTCGTATGTGTATATGGAAATACTGGAAGAAGATAAAGACCCGTTCCGATAATTTGATTCGTTGTGGGATAGACAAAGTTCGTGCTTTGAGTTTTTCCAATGCCCGTAAAAGCTACTGGCGCATGGCTAGATGTCAAATCCTGAAGGAAGCTATAAGCAACGAAAACCTTAGCAAAGCGGGCTATCCTTGTCTGATGGATTATTACCGTAAAGT
>JAGPIY010000044.1 GCA_018054715.1 Bacteroidaceae bacterium | reverse complement strand
AACCTACTTCTTTATCAAGGAACCTAAATCCTAGAAAGAAATGAAAAAAGTATTTCCCTATCTTAATTACCTAATCAAGGTACATTTATTAGCCTTGATTTTTTTATTCCTATTTCGACTCTTATTCTTCTACATTTATCGAGATCATATAAGTACTCCGAACAGTTCTGCACTTCTTTTCGACTCATTTGTGATGGGATTGCGTTTCGACAATGTAACTTCTTGCTACATTCAATTATTGCCATTGATTCTCACAGGAATTATGTGTCAATTATCGCTTTCTACAAAACGATTTTACACGTTCATTCAGGTGTTTTTTGCCATCTGTTATTCGATCGTTTTACTCATTGCTGCGGCAGATATTCCATATTTCGGACAGTTCTTTAAGCACCTTAATGCTTCTGTTTGGAATTGGTTCAGCGAACCGTCTTTCGTAATTGAAATGATCACAAAAGAGAAAAGCTTTATCGCTTATGTATTTCTATTTATTGGAATTGACGTTCTATTTTGCTTTCTCTTAGCGCGAATAAGTCGCAAACAGAAAATTGAAACTCAAATGCCATCATTTACGATAAAACAGAGAGTAAAGATTGGAGCTCTTTTTTTAGTTGCTATTGCATTCTGTACACTGGGTATTCGAGGACGAATTGGACAGAAATCGCCGATCCGAATCGGAACTGCTTACTTTTGTGAAGATCCGTTTATTAATCAATTAGGGCTCAACCCTGCTTTTGTTTTTTTGCGGACTACACTGGATATGGAAAAGCAAGCAAAGGAAAAAATCACTTTAATGGATGAGAAAGAGGCAATAAACAATGTACGTAAATGGTTGCAAATTGACGATTCAATTGCAAACTCATCACTTATTGCACGAGAAATAAAAACGACAGGTGCACCCAACGAACGGAATGTGGTAATTATTTTAATGGAAAGTATGGCTTCGCACTATATACAAAATCCAAAATTGACACCCTTTCTTAATCGACTTATAAAGAAATCAGACTATTTTCCTAATACCTACTCAGCAGGTATTCATACGATGAACGGACTTGCAGGCACTTTCTTTGCCTCACCCGCATTACTTAATCAGCATCCGTTTAAAACAAACGGCATCTTCGAACAACCTTCTATTTTTGGAGAACTGAAAAAGCGGAATTATCAAACAGCCTTCTTTTTCACACACGACGAACAATTCGACAATATGGGAGGATTTTTCTCTGCTAACCACGTTGAAAAAATAGTAGCTGAGAAAGATTATCCACTCTCAGAAGTACATAGCAATTTGGGAGTGAGTGATGATTTTTTCTTTGAAAATGCAATTCCTTACTTACGGCGTGAGGCTTCTAATAAACGCCCATTTGTCAGCGCTTTCCTTACTGCTAGTAATCATCAACCATTTATTATTCCGGCACATTATAAGCCTAGTGAAAAAGAACCTTATTTGCAGGCTGTTCAATTTGCCGACTATTCACTTGAGTGTTTCTTTAAATTAGCAGAGAAAGAACCTTGGTTTAAAAATACTATTTTTGTTCTTCTTGGTGATCATGGAAAAGCACACAACGACTACGATGTTTCGCTCACCTACCACCATATTCCACTCATCATTTATGATCCACAGGAAAAAGCGCCAAAGGTTCATAATCAAGTAGCCGGACAAGTTGACGTGTTTCCAACCATAATGGGACTGTTGAATATACCTTATATAAATGAAACGCTCGGCATCAATTTATTTAAAGAGAAACGCGAACAAATATTTTTCTCCTCGGATGATGCTTACGGTTGCGTAGACAGCACTTTTTATTTCGTACATCGCATGGGAGCAAAAGAAAGTCTATACAATTACAAAAAAGGAGATTTAAAAGATATTCTTTCAGCACACAAGGAACATGCCGCTAAATTAAATCTGTATGCGATGTCAATGATGCAAACCGCACAATATTTAGTGGACTGGCAAGTGAATACTGTCAACTTGAAGAAAGGATTCAAACGATAGTAATTCGAAACAGCCTGCTATTCTATTAAATATTAAATCACTCTAAAAGAAACGTTTGTAATTCTTTTAGAGTGATTTAATATTTCTATTTTATTTTATCGGCGTGTAAGTGCGATCTTTAAATTCAGTTTAAAATAATATGCATTATTTTCACGTTCAAGAATCCCATATTTATCTTTCTCTATGGGGGTAACCTCAAAACGGGAATTCTGATATAAGAATTCTCCGAAAGTATTACGATCGGAAGCCGGATAATAGACTATATTACCATCGGTTTCAAGCAGTACCAATGCTCCAATAGCAGATTCCTGACCTGTATATATTTTAGCCGGACGCATTCCTAAAGCAGAAGCTATTAGTAATTGCTTTAATTTATGCTCATAAAAATGATGCTTTTCAATAAACTCGACTTTTACTTTAAGAGGATTTATCTCTTTCATCCGTTCAGTCAATTCAGTTACTTTATTAATTCCTTCAAGATGCATCGTACGAAGCATCTCAGCTAAAAGTCGAGGTAAATGAAGATCAATCATAGCAAGATTGGCTCGAAACACACGATCAGCCACATCAGCATATTTTAAAACTCCCCCTAAACGCTCAATAAGTAACATACGGTCCATCACAGTATGTGCCGTTTCCAAGGCATTGACCTTACTTACTGTAGGCGAAGCAAATTTAACTCCAACTTGTTCCAGTTTAAGATTTGCTGTACGCCCTCCATCAAGTAAAGGAACAGGCTTGCCAATTCGTGAACGTAATGTACAACCAATAGGTTCTGCTTCCGATGTAAAGAATGTGAGATAAAAATCGGTACGATCTGCTGCCTGCGCTGATAAATTAAAAATCCCCACTTCATCTAAAAACCCCTCAACTCCTTCTGGAGAGGCTATTAAAAGATTCCCTTTTGCATCAGTCATTTCTGTAGCTTCGCTACGTAAAGCGTCCAATACTAATTGTGCAACAATCTGGAAATCTTCACGAAGAATCGTTTTTTCTGATTGTTCGCTAATTATTTTAATCTCTTGCGAACCAATCAGATAAGTACGCACACCATCGTGTTCCTCTCGAGTAATTTTTACTATTGGAAGAGTTTTAGAAACAGATCCTCCTAATACAATACTCCCTTCTGCAAGGAGACGAAAAAAGATGTATAACTCACTCCAATCTCTTTTGGTTGCTTCGAATGCCATAATTGCTTTATTAATAATTTGGGGACAAATGTACGAAAAATACTTGATTTAAGGGCATTAACTTAATTGTTTAAAACCCTTTTTATCAATTTACATCAGTCTTACTAAGATTAAGAGTAGAAAGAAAAAAACATTCATTTTAAATAAAAAAAGAAAAAAATGCAAGTTATATTTCCTTAAACACTTGGTTTTCTGAAAGGAACTATCTATCTTTGTGATTTAAATTTTTTTATATCAAAAACATACCTAAAACAGATGAGAAAAACGTTTACAGTTGCCTCAATGATGTTTTTTTCGGTACTAAGTGCTTATGCACAATGCACCGGAGCAGCAGCACCAATGGCACAAGAACCGGCAGATCGTTACACAACGATTACCAGTCCGAAAATCACCAGTATCGGGCGTGAAGCTCCGCGTGCCACTTTCACCTCGTATCCAACTACTGAAGAGGCGAAAAAGTACGACCGCTACAATAGCCCTACTCGTTTATCACTCAATGGAGATTGGAAATTTAAGTATGTAGAGTACTTTAAAGAGCGCCCTACTAACTTCATGGATCCTAATCTTGACGTAACTAATTGGAGTAATATTAAAGTTCCGGGAAACTGGGAGCGCCAAGGCTTTGGATATCCTACTTACACAAATTCCGGATGGGCTTTCGTTTCTCCGGGTTATGACAGCACCAAATTCCTTCAAAAGCCAGAACCTCCTAAAGTTCCCGCAAATTGGAATCCGACAGGTACATATCGTAGAGATTTTGAAGTTCCTACTAATTGGGACGGAAAAGCTATATTTATTAGTTTTGATGCCACAAAAGGCTGTGCTTTTTATTACCTAAATGGAAAATTCTTAGGTATGAGCAAGGATTCTAAAACACCTTCTCGCTTCAATATTACTGACAAAGTAGTAAAAGGTAAGAATGTTCTGGCTGTACAAGTACATCGCTTTTCGGATGCAAACTATATGGAATGCCAAGATTTCTGGCGTCTATCTGGTTTCGAACGTGACGTTTACATTTACGCACAGCCCAAACAACGCATCGTAGATTTTTATGCAGAAGCACGTCTTGATGACAACTACGAAAAAGGAATTCTTAATTTGGATGTACAAACCAACAATAAGACAAGCAAGGTTGATTTCATTCTCTACGACCAACAAGGAAAAGAAGTTGCTAAAGGAGATGCTAAATGGAGTGAAACAAAAGAGGATCTAAATCATTTCCACGCAAATCTAACAGGTGACTTTGCACATTGGAGTTGCGAAAAGCCTTATTTATATACTTTGGTTCTGAATCATAGAGATGAAAATGGGAAATTACTTGAAGCAACAAGTGCTAGAGTAGGATTCCGTACTGCAGAAATAAAAGATAGTCAATTTCTTATCAATGGAATGCCTGTGCTTGTAAAAGGAGTCAACTGCCATGAACATGATGAAAAGACAGGACATTATGTAAGCAAAGAGTTGATGATGAAAGACTTTACGCTATGGAAAAAATTCAATATAAACACCGTACGTACTTGCCACTATCCCCAACAAGAGCTTTTCTACGATTTGTGTGACCAATATGGTATCTATGTAATTGATGAAGCTAATATTGAAACTCACGGCATGGGTTACGAGCGTAGAGTAGGCGGTACATTAGCTAACAACCTTCTCTTCACAGAAGCACATATGGCTCGTTCTGTGAATGTGTACGAGCGCGACAAAAACCGCAGTTGCGTAGTAACTTGGTCACTTGGCAATGAAGCGGGTAATGGTTATAACTTCTATCAGACCTATTTATGGTTTAAGTCAGTTGAAAAAATGCGCCCTGTGCAATATGAGAATGCATACCATGAATGGAATACCGACATTTACTGTCCTATGTATCCTCGTCCTTGGGATATTGAACGCTATGCGAAGAATCCGGAGAACAAACGTCCGTTAATCATGTGTGAGTATGCCCATTCAATGGGTAATTCTCTAGGTGGATTCGATTACTATTGGAAAATTATCAAACGTAACAAACTGCTACAAGGTGGCTGTATTTGGGACTGGGTAGACCAAGGCATGGCTGAATACACTTCCGATGGACGCAAATATTGGAACTACGGAGGTGACTACGGTCCCGAGGGCACTCCATCTGATGGTTCATTCTGCATCAACGGTATCGTTTTCCCAGACCGCACTACAAAAGCAATGACAGAAGAAGTACGACATGTATATCAAAACGTAGACTTCCTTGAACTTGATGCTGCGAAAAAAACAATTCGTATCGCTAATGGTTTCTTCTTTACTAACCTGAAAGAATACGATTTCTCATACGTTGTAAAAGGAAGCGGAAAGAAAATAGCAGAAGGTACATTTAGCGTTGATTGTGCACCAATGGATACAGTAACTGCTACACTAGATAAGCTACCTACTACAGCGACTACCGGTGATGTACAAGTTGAATTTTATGCAAAACAACGGAAAACTGAATATTTGATTCCTGCAGGATACATTATTGCAAGTGACCAAAAAGAACTACAATCCTATAAATATGCAGAACAAACTCTAAAACAATCTTTAAAAGGAACAGAAAAGGGTGAAAACGTTACATTTAAAGGAAAAGACTTTACGGTACAATTTAACAAAATTTCCGGACAAATCACTTCTTACCAATTTAAAGGACAAGAGTATATTCTTAACGGATTCGGTTTGAAACCTGATTTCTGGCGTGCTCCTATTGAAAACGATTATGGCAATAATGCACCCGAAAAATTGAAAGCATGGAAGGCAGCCTCAGATACGATTCTAAAAGCAGAAAGCTTCAAGATCAACGGTAATACCATCACCGTTAGATACAGCTATCCAAGAATACAAACTACATGGGAAACAACTTATCGAATTTTCGATAACGGTGCGATTCAGGTTAATAATGTATTTAACAGCAAAAGTAAAGATAAGTGGATTCCTCGTGTAGGTATGCGCATGCAAATGCCTGTTAGCTTTAAAGAGCTGAGTTACTACGGTCACGGCCCTAACGAGAACTATGTAGATCGCCGTACTTCACAATTCATGGGTGAATACCATTGTAATGTTTCAGATATGTATGAACCTTACATCCGTCCTGAAGAAAATGAGCATCGCACCCAAGTTCGTTGGATGGCACTTGCCGGAAAAGGGAAAGGTCTTCTTGTAGTACCAAGCGGAAAGATGGAATTCAATGCAAGCAATAATCTGCGCGAAGATCTCGATTGTGGTGAAAATATCCATAATGGCGATGCACGCAATGCGAACACAAAGCATAAACATGCATGCGATGTACGTCCAAAACAATTAGTAGATGTATTTATCGATTACCAGATGAATGGAATTGGTGGTGATAACAGCTGGGGTGCAGAAGCACACGACTGGGATCTAGTAACTCCTAAAGATGAGATTACATATAGCTTCACGCTTGTACCTTACTCTGGTGACTATAAAAAGTTAATTAAACAGTATAAATAAATATCTGTTAAAGACAAAATCCAGCACAGGGAATGGAAACATTCCCTGTGCTTTTAATTAAAAAGTTCTAGATGTAGAACTTATTTAATTTTTACTTTCATGAAATCATCCTTTATTCTTCTTTTACTCCTCACTACAACTCTTCTGAACGCAAAAGTTCCACCTGAACTCGAAAGGATACACTACACTTCCGAAGACAGTAGCTTAGTATGCCAGATTCTAAGTCAAGATTCAGCGACTTCTGTTGCATGGGTTGGACGACAATTTCTAGGTAAAGTATATGTAGGCCAGACATTGGAAAACGAAGCTAACGAATGCCTCACAGTAAATCTTAGAGAACTTGATTGCATGACGTTCCTTGAAACTAGTGTTGCACTTGCAATGACTGCCCAACAATTGTCTAAAACACAAGAAAAAATACTTGGTCAGAAGGCCTTTTATTTATTCTGCAAGAATTTGCAAGAAAATAGATATCGCAATGGAATAGTCACCGACTACACTTCACGCCTGCATTATACAACCGAATGGATTCAGAACAATGCACAAAGAGGGCGCGTAAACGATCTTTGTCAAGAATACTGCCCACAATATACTACCTGTCCTAATGTAGGAATAATGAGCAATAGCCCAGATCGATTTATTGAGTTAAAGGAACATCCTGAATTCATAGAGCCTATTCGGAATATTGAAGAAAAAGTAAATCAGTTAACTCCTGCTTATCTTCCAAAGTCAGAACTTCCACCTAGTGGAAAAGAATGGATTCAGACAGGAGATCTTATCGGACTAATCACTACCCAAAAAGGGATAGACATTAGTCACGTGGGTATTGCAATCTATGAAAATGGCGAACTTCATTTAATGCATGCTTCACTCACACAAAAAAAAGTAGTTATCGATTCCCGTCCACTCTGCATACAAATTGCAGCTCCACGATATGTAGGGCTTCGCATTTGGCGAATCCAACAAAATTAAAGAATGAATGCATTGCTTTAAAATAATCGACTTATAGTAACAAAAAACAGTCGAATTGTTTGGTCAATATAAAGATTTATAGTAACTTTGCACCCGCTATTACGAGTTAATAGCAAATTCAAATCCATATTAAAAATAAAAGAAATGGCAACAAAGATTAGATTGCAAAGAAATGGTCGCAAAAATTATGCTTTTTATAGCATCGTAATTGCTGACGTGAGAGCTCCACGTGATGGTAAATTCACAGAGAAGATTGGTACATTCAACCCGAACACCAATCCAGCCACTGTAGATTTGAACTTCGAACGCGCCCTTTATTGGGTAAATTGTGGTGCACAACCCACTGACACTGTTCGTAACATCCTATCAAAGGAAGGCGTATACATGATGAAACACCTTGAAGGTGGTGTGAAAAAAGGTGCATTTGGTGAAGCTGAGGCTCAAACTAAGTTTGAAGCTTGGAAACAAAATAAACAAAGCGGCTTGGAAGCTTTGAAAGCCAAAGAAGAAGCTGCAAAGAAAGATGCTGCAAAAGCACGTCTTGATGCAGAGAAAAAAGTAAACGAGGATAAAGCAAAAGCACTTGCCGATAAAAAAGCTGCTGTATTAGCTGAAGAAGCTGCAAAAGTTGCTGAGGCCGCTGCTGCAAAGGCTGCTGCTGAAGCTGCTGCCGCTCCTGCTCCTGCTGAAGAAGCCGCTGCTACAGAGGCTGCTGCTGAGTAAAGTAATTCACAGAAAGAATTTGATAGTCTATTATAGTTCTATTAAAATGTAAGACAAACATAAAAAGGTTATGCCACAATGGCATAACCTTTTTATATATCTCCGCCAAAATTATTTTCTAAAACTCACTCTTTTTCTCAGAAAAAGCTATTGCTATCTCAGATAAATACATTAATTTTACACTCCAATTAGATAAACGACATCCACAAAGATAGTCATGATGAAAAATAATTCTCTACAGCATCGAAGGACTTTGCTAATTACTGCAACTTCACTTTTCGTTCTTTTTATTCTAAGTTTTTCGTATGGATTGCTAATTCCACGTTTCCATCCCACTAATAAAGAAGGCATAGGATATCTTTATCTCGATAAAGAAGCAAATTTAGACTCCATCACTGGTCAACTTTCTAAACAAGGATATTCATCGTCAGCATGGCCTCTAAAATGTTTATTACTAATCACTCCGTCACGCACTGGACGATTTGCTGTGCATAATGGAGAAAATCTGTTCAACTTATATAGACGAATTAGAAATAGACAGCAAGCTCCATTACTTCTCGTTATCAACAGTCCACGTACTTTGCCTTTATTAGCACAGGCATTAGGGAAACAGCTCATGTTAGACTCTGCAGAAATAATTACCAAACTAGATGAACCTGGTTTTGCAAGCCAACAAGGTTTTACAAAAGAGACTCTTCCTGCTATGTTTATTCCAAACAGCTACGAAGTATATTGGAATACAACATTGGAAGATTTAATAACTCGTCTGCATAAAGAATACAATCGCTTTTGGACAAATGAACGCAAAGAAAAAGCGAAAGCGTTAGGACTAACGCCAATACAAGTTTCTACACTTGCTTCAATAGTAGACTCGGAAACAGCATACGATCCGGAAAAACCATCTATCGCAGCACTTTATCTCAATCGCTTACGACTAGGTATGAAGTTACAAGCTGATCCAACCGTTATTTTTGCTGCCGGTGATTTCAGTATTCACCGTGTAGGAGGAGAATTACTAAAAAATCCTTCACCATACAATACCTATCAGCATGAAGGACTTCCTCCAGGGCCTATTCGCATCCCTTCCATTGCAGGCATAGATGCAGTACTGACACCAGATTCACATGCATACGTTTATATGTGTGCAAAAGAAGATTTCAGCGGTTCTCACAATTTCGCAATGTCGCTAGGTGAACACCGAATAAATGCAGGTCGCTTTCAACAAGCGCTGAACGCACGAAATATCCAAATGGGGAAATAAAAAAGTATTCAAATAAAAAGGGGGTTGAATTAATTCAGCCCCCTTTTTATTTGAATATTCTCTTCGCAGATTATTTAAAGAGTTTATCCAATTCTTCTTCCTTCTGAAGATAAAGAATCATTTTACCATCGGGTGTATGATTTTGCGACGAACAAGCAAAGAGAGAATCAACCAAACGTGTCATTTCCTCAGCACTCAGCACCTGTCCATATACAATAGCAGTACTACGGGCCATAGTAAGTGCCAACTCATAATGAATTTTCTCAGCTATTGCACTCCCCGACTCCATAGCTGCATGCAATAAGTCGCTTATCAAACGGGTCGGTGGAATACCTTCAATTCCACCAGGAGCAGCACTTAAAGAATAGCTTCCCCCACCCAAGTCGGATAAATCGAAACCAAGCGTATGCAATTCAGCCTCTATTTCTTTCAAAAAAGCACTTTCATGTGGAGACAACTCAATAATTTCGGGAAAAAGAAGACGCTGAGAAGTCCCCTTTTGCAAAGCTAATTGAGTTTTATATTGTTCAAAAAGGACTCGAATATGCGCACGGCGCTGGTCTATAAAAAGTAATCCTGATTTTACAGAAAGTAAAATATAACGCCCCTTTATTTGAAATGGCTGATAGCCTAAATCAAGTGGAGAAGTCGTTACCGTAGTTTTCATCTTCAAAGATCCTTCTTCATTGCTAGAACGGGCATAATCTTCATTTGCTTCAATGTGTTTATAAAGAGATGAATCGTCCAAAGCTTCCTTCTCCACAGATGGGTAAAAAGCTTCCCACTCCGTAGTCTGCCGAGAAGGTCGATACGAATTTGGAGAACTCTGAAACGGATTATAGGACAAATCATATTCTACAGTCGGTTCAAGAGTAGACGAAAACTTTGCTCCACTCTCAAAAACCGGAATATCAGGCATATCTTCAGTGTCAAAATCAATTTGAGGAGCAGCATCATATTTACCTAACGACTCTCGTACGGCCGCAAGAATAATTTGCCAAATAGCAACCTCATTTTCGAATTTTATTTCTGTTTTCGTGGGATGAATATTAACATCGATATCCCCCGGAGCAACTTCTAAATACAAAAAATAAGGCACCTGTTCAGCCACGGGAATTAACTTCTCATATGCCTCCATCACTGCTTTATGAAAATAAGGATGACGCATATAGCGATTATTTACAAAAAAGAACTGCTGCGCACCTTTTTTCTTAGAGGAATCTGGTTTACCTACAAATCCGTTTATGCTAATTAACGAAGTGGCGACTTCCACCGGAAGAATTTGCTGATTCAAACGTTTCCCAAAAATCTGAACAATACGCTGGCGAAGATTCCCTTTGGGAAGGTTAAAGAGCTCTTGTTCATTCGATATCAGGCGAAAAAAGATTTCAGGATGAACCAAAGAGATACGTTCAAATTCAGTCAATATATTAGAAAGTTCCGTATGATTCGTTTTTAAAAATTTTCGTCGAGCAGGTATATTAAAAAACAAATTCTTAACCGAGAAATTGCTACCAGCTGCACACGATATCGTTTCCTGCTTCTCTATTTTAGAGCCGGAAATACAAAGTACGGTTCCCAACTCTTCAGAAGCCATACGAGTACGCAATTCTA